>CAMAUG010000320.1 GCA_945861255.1 Candidatus Sulfopaludibacter sp. SbA3 | reverse complement strand
TGCGCCGGACGGCAAGCGCCTCGCGGCGTTCGTCGCGGACGATGCGAAGGGCGAGAAGCCGCTGACGCACCTGACGTTTCTGCTGAACTTCTTGGACGAGCTGCGGCGCAAAGCGCCCACCGGCAAGTAACGACAAATACGCACAACCCTGCGAATCTCTTATGGTTCCGCTAAACCTACTCGCTTAGGCCGGCGGCAGGCGCTTATATATAGAGGAGAGCCGTATTGAACGTGTCAGCATACCTGCAAGGCCGCTGGGTTGTTCCTGTCGCGATGCGGTTTGACCACGATTTCGACATCCTGATTGAGCGCCACCAGGAAACGCAGCAGGCGTTCGACCGAAAACTGCCGGAACTCGCCGCGTAGCATTTTTGAGACATCGGGCTGTGTGACACCAAAGAGATCCGCGGCGTCAATCTGTTTCAGGCCGCGTTCTTTCATCAGGCCGTCAATTTTGAACACGAGCTGGGCCTTGACCAGGTGCTCTTCTGCGTGCGGTACACCCAGATCTTTGAACACGTTCCGGCTTCCGGTTTCGTATCGCTTTTTGCTCACGGGTTCATCTCCTTTGCAATCTGCTCAGCATCACGCAGGCGCTGCTGGATCAGTTCAATGTCCCGGCGGGTTGTCTCACGGCCGGTCTTCGATTTCTTTTGGAAGGCGTGCAGGACGTACACCGCTCCCGCATAGCGCAACGTATACACCGCGCGGAACGTATCGCCGCGGAAGTCCTTGACCACCTCTACTACGCCTGCCCCACCAAAGCCGCTCAGCGTCTTCGTGTCGCGATGCTTCCGCCGCGTTGTGCAACGTACAAGGCATAACCCACGTGATCCAGGACCGGCCTGGGAAACGAACGCAGATCCCTGCGGCTCGACCCGACCCAGATTACTGGCTTGAAAGACGCCTCAGGGGTCATGGTAATCCCAATATAGTGATATCACCATATCATGTCAAGTGCGATAGATTCGGTCCACGGTGGCGCGGCGCGGAAGGGCGTACGGTTCGGGGAGATGGTGAACGGCCTGCTGAAGCAGGTCGCGTCATCGCCCGAGCGTACCCACTTGCTTTTCCAGCAGACCCCAAGCCGTACTCCCCAACCTACTCTTCCAGCGCCGGTAGAACGGCCCGAGCCTTGCGCGGAAACTTGTGGTATCCGCCGTGTTGACAATCATGCGCCGCTCCGTCAATTGCGTGGCCAGCGCACGATTCCAATCATCGGTGTAGCGCCGTTGGAGCGCCACATACTTGACGACGTTCCGGCTGATGGCGTTCTTAACGTCGCCGGGCAGTGTGTTCCAGAATTTCAGGTTCGCCAGCAGGTTGAAACCTGACCACATATGACTGGTCAAGCTCATGTACCGCGTGACTTCGTACAACTTATTGACTTCGGTCACCACCAGGGGATTCTCCTGGCCATCGACGCGGTGAGCTTTCAGCGCTGCATACAAATCGCGGATGTTCACGGTGACCGGCTCCGCGCCCAGAGTTTGAAACAGGTCGGTGAACATTTCACCGTCGGGCACGCGTATTCGTTTCCCGCCCAGATCGTCCGCTGTACGAATGGGCCCGTCGATCATCGATATATGTCGAAAGCCGTTTTCCAGCGTGCCGCGCGGGAAACCGTGGATTCCTTTCGCCGCCATCTCCTGCCGCAGGTAGTCGCCCAACTCGCCATCCATCACGCGGTGCACTTGCTGGTGGCTGGTAAAGGCGAACGGAAGGCTTTGTATCTCCGTGACCGGCACCGCTTTGCCGAGGATGCCGCCCATCAACGTGAAGAACTCGAGTTCCCCGGAGATCAACATCTCCAACGCCGCTGGATCGGAGCCCGCGATGTTGTTGTCTTGCGCAAAGACGCTGCATGCGAAGCGGCCATCGGTTTCCTGCTTGACCGCGTTCCACAATTTCACCAGAAATTGATGTTGATGGCTTTGCTCAGGCTGGTTGTGGAACTGTTTGGCGGTCCATTTCGCCCTGGAATCAGGTACGCCGCATCCCGCCGAAATCGCCACGCCGCCGAACGCAGCGCCCTGCGCCAGGAAGCGACGACGGGAAGAATCGGCGGACATGTCAAAGATGATAGCAATGCATTGGAAACGACCGGGCGTACCGGCGCGGGCCGAGTGTCCGCTTGTATAATACGTACATGAACCGCCGTACGTTTCTCAGTCTTTCCTCCGCCGCGGCGCTGAGCCGGACGTCCTTCGCCGCTCCCTCCGCTATCACCAAACGTGAGCGCATGCTCGGGTGGCTGGCCGGCCAGACGACGCCCAACTACACGCCGGCGGCTTTCTTCCTCCACTTCGGCAACGACTACAAAGCGGGTTCCGCGGCCACCAAGCGCCATCTGGAGTATTTCCGCCACACCGATATGGATTTCCTCAAAATCCAGTTCGAGCAAACCTACTCGCGCCAGGAGTTCCTGCGGACACCGGCCGACTGGGCGAAGCTCAAGCTCGCCAAACTCGACTTCTACGAACCGCTGCTCCAGACCGTCCGGGAACTGGTCAAGGCCGAGAAGAAGAATTCGCTCATCCTGATGACGCTCTATTCGCCGTTCATGTGCGCCGGCCAGTGCGCCGCCGATGACGTGCTTCTACGGCACCTGGAGGAGAACCCGGAGGCGGTGAAGAAGGGTCTGGAAATCCTCACCGAAAGCCAGCTTCTGTTCGTGCGTGCTTGCATCAAAGAGGGCATCGACGGGTTCTATACGTCCACGCAGGGTTCCGAAGCCAAGCGCTTCAGCAGTCCGGCGATCTTCAGCAAATATGTGAAGCCGTTCGACCTTGTCTCGATGAAAGAAATGGCGACGGTCTGCCCGTTCAATATCCTGCACGTCTGCGATTACGTGGCGCCCTACGCCAACTACGATGCCGTTTACGACTACCCAGGCCACGTCGTCAACTGCAACGTGAAGCTCTCCGACCGCCAGATTTCCGGGCAGGATGTTACGAAGCTCTTTAAGCGCCCCTTCATGGGGGGCATGGACCGCCACGGCATGATCGGCACGGGTACACCGGCGCAGGTGGAAGCCGAAATCCGCAAGGTTGTGAAGAGCGCCCCGCGGCAGTTCATGCTCGGCGCCGATTGCACCGTGGACGCCACCACCAACTGGGACCGGCTGAGACACGCGATCTCAGTGGCCCATCAGGTTGGAGCTTAGCGCCCAGATGGATCGACCGGACGGGGACTGGGCTCGGCCTGTGCCGTACCGGAACGGGCTGCGGCCGTTTCAGCGGCAAGGTGGGGTACCCGCGAACCCCCTGAATGCGCCACTATAGATAACAAGTGCCGATCATTGGACCGCCGAAAACCCTTTTTCTCAGCCGCCTTGCGTGGTGCGCCATTTTCAGCGCGAGTTTCCTTCTCAACGCCCAGGATCAAGTACCGGATCAGGAAGGCAGCGCCGTCGAAAAACCGATCGATCAGCAGCGCGTTCTGGGCGTTCTCCCAAACTACAGGACCGCGGATGGGACGCAGCCGTTCGCTCCGATCACGACGAAGCAGAAATTCACGATCGCGCTCAAGAATTCCTATACCCCACCCATGTACTTGATCACCGGAGTGTATGCCGCTATGTACCAGCTGCAGGACCAGAATCCGTCCTATGGGCAAGGGCTGAAGGGCTATGGAAAGCGTTACAGCTCGGCATTCGCCGATCAAGCGATCAGCAACTTATTCACTTTTGGTGTGGTTCCCGCTGCCCTTCACCAAGACCCGCGCTATTTCCGCCTGGGCAGCAACGGCGGCGGTACTGGGCATCGGCTTCGCTATGCGGTCACGCGCATTTTTGTGGCCCGCAACGACAAGGGCAATTGGACTTTTAACTACCCCGAGTGGATTGGTAACGCCGCGGCGACGGCTATTTCCAACGCGTACTATCCGGAAGACACGCGCAATGCCCGTGACAACGCGCAGAAGCTAACCGTGCGAGTGGGCTTCAGCGCCGCAGCGAACATACTCACCGAGTTCGGACCGGATTTGATGCGGAAGTTTTCGAGGAAGACCAAGAGCACCGGTATTCTCCCGGCGAGCGGCGATCCGGCGCGGTAGGCGCCACCAGGGCCAGGCAACTACTGAAGTCGTCGCGCCCTAACGCTGAGCCGCTCCGCTGCGGCCCATGATCGGCCAGGCGTCGATGATATCGTTACCCTTGGCGATATAGTAGCGGTCGTAGCAATTCGTGCTCATGTCCAGGTTGCTGCAGAAAACTTCCACGCGGTCGCCCACCTGGATCTCGCCGCCGCCGTCTTTCCAGTGCAACATACCGTACTCTGCCCCCTGGTTGCCCACTTGCAGCCAAGGCTTCCCTTTGACTACGTCCGTGGGGCGCGCCATCGCTTTGTTGCCGTAATCCGTGGTCACTTGGCCGGAGTGGCGTTTACTGTCGACAGTCACCAGAATCGAGAGCGAGCTTTCGAAATCCGTATAGGTCTGATCATCGGACTTGCCGCCCACCACGCGGTATAGCGAGTCCATGAATGCGTACGAGCCGCATTCCAGCTCGGTTAAGCCGAATTCCTTGTCCATGTTGTACGTGCCTGTGGAGCCGCCGCTGACCAGACTGACCGG
>CAMAUG010000319.1 GCA_945861255.1 Candidatus Sulfopaludibacter sp. SbA3 | reverse complement strand
CGTGTAGTCGACAAATTTGCCGTCGCCGCGGCTGCCGCGCCAGATGCGGAAAACCGCTTTGCCAGGGGCCTGATCCGCCATGCTATTTGTTCTCCTCGACGATCTGCTTCATCTCATCCGTCAAGGGGACAACCGGCACCCGCTCCAGCTTGGGACGGCCGTCGGCACCCTTGAGGATGCGCAGGTTGTACTTGCCCCATTCGTCGCTCTTATCCGGATAATCGTCACGAAAATGTCCGCCCCGGCTCTCTTTTCGTTCGATGGCGGCCAGCGCGATCATCTCGGAAATGATCAGCATGTTTTCCAGGTCCAGCGCAGTGTGCCAGCCGGTGTTGTACTCAATGTTGCCCGTGATGCCGGCCTTGGCGGCGCGTTCCCGGAGCGCCGCGACCTTCCCGATCGCTTCTTGCATCTCATTTTCCAGGCGCACGATTCCGACCAGGTTCTGCATAACGTCCTGGAGTTCGCTTTGGATGGTGAAAGGGTTCTCGCCCGCCGCGCCGCGTTCGAACGGCGCCAGCGCTTCCCTGCCCGCGGCTTCTATCTCATCGGCGCTCACATGCCCGCCGCCGTTCGACTTCGCGAAGCTGGCTGCGTACTCACCCGCCCGCTTGCCGAATACCAGCAGATCGGACAGCGAATTTCCACCCAAACGGTTGGCTCCGTGCAGTCCGGCCGCGCACTCCCCTGCTGCGAACAAGCCCTCCACCGTGGTCATCTGAGTGTCGGCGTCCACCTGAATACCGCCCATGATGTAGTGCGTGGTGGGCCCCACCTCCATCGGTTCCCTGGTAATGTCCAGGTCGGCAAGCTGCTTGAACTGGTGATACATACTGGGAAGCTTCTTCTTGATGTGCTCCACCGAGTTCGGGAGCTTTTCCTTGATCCAGGCGATGTCCAGGAACACGCCTCCGTGCGGGCTTCCACGGCCCGCTTTCACTTCGCGGTTGATGCAGCGCGCCACGTGATCGCGCGTCAGCAGCTCCGGAGGACGCCGCGATCCCCTGTCGCCCTGCGTGTAGCGCCAGCCTTCTTCCGGATTGTCCGCGGTGGAGCTGCGGTAATTCTCCGGAATGTCGTCAAACATGAAGCGCTTGCCCTGATTGTTCTTCAGCACTCCGCCTTCGCCGCGGACGCCTTCGGTAACCAGAATCCCCTTGACCGACGGCGGCCACACCATGCCCGTGGGATGGAACTGAACGAATTCCATATCGAGCAACGCCGCGCCCGCCTGGTACGCCAGCGCCTGGCCGTCGGCCGTGTACTCCCAGCTGTTCGACGTCACCTTGAAGGCGCGCCCCACGCCGCCGGTGGCCAGCACGACGGCCTTGGCGTGAAACACTTTGAAGCGGCCGCGCTCCCGGTCATACGCGAATGCACCCGCCACGCGATTTCCGTCCAGGCACAATTTGACCACCGTATGCTCGGCGTAAACGTCCATGCCGTGATGAATCCCGTGATCCTGCAACGTGCGGATCATCTCCAGGCCGGTGCGGTCGCCGACGTGGGCCAGGCGCGGATAGCGGTGCCCGCCGAAGTTGCGCTGCAAAATGCGCCCGTCCTTGGTGCGGTCGAAGATTGCGCCCCAGGCTTCCAGTTCTTTCACGCGCTCGGGAGCTTCCTTGGCGTGCAGTTCCGCCATGCGGGGGTTGTTCAGATACTGGCCTCCCCGCATCGTATCGGCGAAGTGGACGCGCCAGTTGTCGCGATCGTCCACGTGTCCCATGGCCGCTGCCATGCCGCCTTCGGCCATCACCGTATGTGCCTTGCCCAGCAGGGATTTGGTGATCACCGCCGTCTTGCATCCGGCGGCGGACGCCTCGATAGCCGCGCGCAATCCCGCGCCGCCCGCGCCCACCACCAGCACATCGTATTCGTGAACCGGATAATCCGCCATGACTACAGAATTCTCCAATCGGTCCAGACGCCCATCGCGCACAGCCGCACGTAGGCGTCGGCGAAACCCACGAAGAACATGCTGATCCAGGCCCACTTCATGTGGCTGCGGTTCAGGCAAGAAACGCAGTCATACGCTTTCTTGCGCACCGGCGAGGCCGACATCACGTCCTTGATGCCGCCGATCAAGTGCCGGAACGAGTGGCAACCGAAGGTGTACATGCCCAGCAGAATTGGATTCACAATCAGCACCAGCGATCCCACGCCAATGCCGAAGTGCTTTCGGCCGTCGTCTCCCAGGAACCACAGGGCCCTGTAGCCGTCATACAGCAGAATGAATACGAAAATTATGGCGAAGTACAGGAAGTAGCGGTGGATGTTCTGAAACACCAGTGGAAATTTCTTTTCGCCGCGATACGCATTGCGGGGTTCGCCCACTGAGCAGGAAATCGGATCCGCCCAAAACGCCTTGTAGTAGGCTCCGCGATAGTAGTAGCACGTGAACCGGAAGCCGCCGGGGAACGGAAGAATCAGCATGGCCGCCGAAAACGGCAGGAACGCGGGCCACCAGGAAGGCGCGGTCTCCGTGAGGAGCGGCGAATACATCGGCGAAAGATAATCCGCTCCGCCACCCGTGTAAAGGTAATTGTTGCCCGCCATGCCCGCCCAGGTGGCGTACACGATGAAACTCATGTAGCCGAGAAACACCAGGAGGGGTTCCACCCACCAGTTATCTTTGCGGCTGGTCCCGCCAAACCCGCGCCTGGTTAGCGGGACGTCGAAAGAGGGCATGCTGGCCTTGGAACTCCTATTGGGAATTAAAATGAGGAAGTAATTTGAGGATAGCGTTCCCATGGCCGTACTATCAAGCGTTATCGTGCCGCCTCCAAAGCCCGCATCCTACGGCGCGCCGTCGGGTATGTGATAGAGAAAAATTGACTTGCCCACTCTCTCCAGCGGTTGAAATTTCCGCAGCCAACCGTAGGCCCCATCCTTGGCGTGCTCCATTTCCAGCAGATTCGCGCTGATGGCAACGTAGCCCGCCACGGGCGCATCGCGTGGCAGGTCCCCATAGGGCGGCAAGTTCAGCATCGAAGGTTCGAAGTTGCAAAAGCAACCCACCGATACGCTCTTCACCCGCAGCGCCCGCAGGCGCGCCGCAAGCCGGTACCAGTCCTGGCCCCAGTCCAGGTCGGAATCCGTACGGATGCGTTCCGGACTTCGGGCTGCGATCTCATTGAAATACGCCAGGTAGTCGGGATGCGCGGCGGCAGAGCCGACCACGCCCCACGCTGCCAGCGCCATCACCAGGATCCGGGAGCGCCCGCCATTCTCCATTCGCCGGACCAGTAAATCACCCGCCACAATCGCAAGCATTGGATAAATCACGAGCACGTGGCGAATGCCCAGGTTAATACGGGAGGGCATGCAAACCGCCAGCATTACCACGGGGAACAAGGCGGTCAAGTACCTTTGCCAGTGCGTCGTCCGGCTCTTCGGCGGAAGCGCGGCGAATCCCATCAGCGCCAGGGCCAGAAAGCCCAAGGGTGTTTTCAGCGCCACCATCAGCGGGAAAAAATACCACCACCCGCGCGTCCTGAACTCGCCATACAAATAGCTTTCATGTCCGACCTTCGCGTGATTGGCCAGTTCATTGAAACCCGAGGAGATCTCCGACAGAGGCAGAGGAAACTCCAGGACCGCATACACGGCGTTCCGCAGCCGCGCATCGGATACATACATGTCGACCCCGGGATGCGTTCCACGAAGCTGCGATACGGGGCTGACATGGAAGCGATAGGTGGCCCATAAGACGACGAAACACAGCGCACACGCCGCCGCAAGCTGCCGGCGGCGGAGGGCGCCGGAACAACTGTCCGGACGCTGGCGTCGCGTCCAGAACAAATAGGCCGCCGCCGCGACCGCGCAGGCCGGCAGAAATAGAAAGCTCGAAAACTTCGTGGCGAACGCGCCGCCCGCGGCCAAGCCCAGCAGGACGGTTCGACGCCAGTCCGGCTGCTCCACCCAGCGCAGCAGTTGGTACAGGAAGGCCGCTACCATTGCCATCACCGCGACGTCGGTGGTCGCCAGGCCGGCGTGACCCAGGACCGGCGGCATACAGCTGAAGATCACCAGCGCGGCGGCGCCGGTCTTCTGCCCGAACCACCGCTTTCCCCAGGCGTAAACCACGGCACACGCCAGAAGGAAAAACGGAAGAGTACCCAGCCGCGCCCACTTCAAGTTCCGGACGTAGGGGGGGCGGGAACCCAACACGGCATTCCCTTCTTTGCTTGCGTCCCAGATGGACTGCGCCCGCAAACCGGCCAGATACGGACCAAGCGCCACGGCAATCCGGGCCAGCGGCGGGTGCTGAAATTCGTAGTGGTAAGTGCCCTTGTCCAACCACTCCATTCCGGCCGCGACATGATTGGGTTCGTCATAGGTGGGGCTGAAAACCGTATACGTTGCGCACAAACTCGCGATGGCCACTGCCAGCGCGAATAATGCGATGCCGCCCGCCCAGCGGCCCACGGTGTCTCCGCTGTTCCACTTTCCGAACGAGAAAATCGACATGAAGACCTTTCATTGTGCCAGACTGCCGGGCCCGCGCCCCGCCGGGGTGTCACTTCACCGCGCGCGGTAGCCACGCAGAGCCACCACGCACTCGGCCACGACGCCACGCCCGCACCACGTCGGCTCC
>CAMAUG010000318.1 GCA_945861255.1 Candidatus Sulfopaludibacter sp. SbA3 | reverse complement strand
GGGAACAACCAGTTGCGCCGGCCGATTCCGACCGCCGGCGCCATGCGATTTTTTTCCAGCGATTCCAACGCTACCTATCATGGGCTGCAGACGCGGCTGGAGCGGCGGCTGAACACAGGGTTGACGCTGCTGGTGGCCTACACCTGGGCCAAGACAATGGACGACAACTTCTTCGGCACGTCAACCCCGCTGAACACCGCGCGATGGGCGCAGGATCCGGCCAACCGGAAAGCCGAGAAGAGCCGGTCGAGCTTCGATGTGCCGCACCGGCTTTCGATCACCTACCTCTACCAGCCATTCCAAGGGACCATGGTAGGGGGATCGGCCGTGGCGGGCAGCATCCTGCGCAACTGGCAGATATCGGGTACGACGACCGCGCAAACCGGGCTGGGCTGGACGGCGAACGTGTCGGGCGATCCGGCGAACCTTGGCGCCTTCGGCGCCAACATCAGGCCGCACCGGGTGGGACCGAGCCGTCCGGCCGGCTTCGAGCCTGATCCGTTCCTGTGGGTAAGCCGCAGTGCCTTTGCGTTGCCCGACCGCGCGACCGATGCCAAGTGCGTGGCCGCGCCGGCAACGTGCAACTACTATGGCAATCTGGGGAGGATGACCGAGTCAGGTCCGGGCATCTTCAGTTGGGACATGGGCATCTCACGTACGTTCCCGATCCGGGAGCGACAGCGCCTGGAACTGCGGTTCGAGATGTTCAACGCCTTCAACCGGCCGCACTTCGACATTCCCAACCGGAACGTGGACGCCGGAATCTTCGGCCGGATCACGAGCACGAATCCGGGGGTGTTGAACCGGAGTTTGCAGGTTGCACTAAAGTACGTATTCTAGGCACGCACTTGACGATCAGGCGGCGGGATTTCGGGCGGGTCGCCGCGGCTGCGGGCCTGGCCGGCTGCTCGGGCGGGCGGCCCAAGCCGAACGTCGTCATTGTACAGGCGGACGATCTGCGCGCAACGGCGGCCGGACCTTACAATGACCACGCCGTCGCGACGCCGAACCTTGACCGGCTGGCCGCCGCCGGAACGCTGTACGAACACTGCTATACGCCGCACCCGCTTTGCTGCCCGGCCCGGGTGTCCTTGTGGACCGGCCAGTATTCCTCTATGCACGGTTCGCGGCACAATCAGAAGCCGATGAGCGACGGCACGCCGAACATGGCGGCGTCATTCCGCGAGGCGGGTTACAGGCTTGGCATTTTCGGCAAGAATCACTGCTTCACTTCCGGGCAGTTGCGGCAGTGGTTTGAGAGCGATTGCAGTTTTGGTTCGGCCGCATGGAAGGCGGCGCTTTCGCCGGCAACCCGCACGCGGATGGAAGAGCGTTCCAAATGGCTGAGGGAACAAGGCGGGGCGTTGCTGCCACCGGCGGCGGCGCCGTTTTCTCACGAGATCTACGGAACACACCTGGCTACGGAGCGCGCCATTGAGTTTCTGGACCGCAAGCACGAGAGGCCGTTCCTGCTGTGGTTGTCACTGCCGGATCCGCACACCCCTATTGAGGTTCCCGAGAAGTTCGCCAACGCGCTTCCGGCGAATGCTCTGAAGATGCCGCCCTTCCGGCGCGACGAAATGGACGGCAAGAACACGCGCATGAGGATCTTTGACTATCTGATCCGCGGGCGCGAGATACCGGATGAATATCTGGCGCGCTATCTCAGCATCTACAGCGGCAAGACCGCTTTCGTGGATTATGAACTGGGCGCCTTGCTGGACGCCTTGCAGGCCAAGGGGCTTGGGGAGACGATCGTCCTGTTCACATCCGATAACGGCGACTTCGCCGGTGCGCATCATCTGATGGTGAAGACAGGCAGCCTGGTGGATTCGATGGTGCGCATGCCGCTGGCGATCTCGTGGCCAGGCGTGGTGCCTGCCGGCCGCCGCGAATCCGCACTGGTCAATCAAGTGGATATCGCTCCCACGCTATTGGATCTTTGCGGGCTGCCTCCGCTTGGCGCCGCGCGGCCATGGCTACTGCCATTCCAGGCCGAGTCACCACGGCGGCGGTCAGTCTATTCCGAGTACGGCAGCGGCGAGGCTGCCTATGACTGGGCGGAGGCGAAGGCGGTGGGTCCGGCAGCGCGTTTGGGCGACTATGCTCTGAAGACACCCACGGAGTTGGCTCACCTGGAAAGGCGTGAGCGCGCCGGCCATCTGCGGATGGTCCGGACCGGGGCGCACAAGATCATCACCGATTCCAACGGCGAAGTGGAGTTTTACGATCTGAAGCGGGACCCCTGGGAACTCAGCAACGTCCACCGCCAATTGGAGTACCGTGAAGCGGAGGAGGAGTTGACGAAGCTTCTTCCGCGGGCGGCAACCGCGAATTAGACACTGAAAGGGCAAGGCATCATGATGACGCGAAGGGATAGCTTTCAGGCCGCGGCGGCCGCGGGGTTAGCAGGCGCCGGCGCGTCCGCTTACGCGCAAGCGGTGCGCGGACTTCCGCCGCTGAAGATCACCGGAGTGCGAGTGATCCTGACATGCCCGCCGTTTCCCGGCTTTCAGAACAAGGCGCAGCAAAGGCTGGTGGTCACCAAGGTGGAGACTTCCGAGCCGGGCCTTTACGGTGTCGGGTGCGCGACGTTCACTTTCCGGCCGGAGTCGGTGGCGCGGGCGATTGAGGACTCGATACGGCCGTTTGTGATCGGAAAAAGCGCGGACAACATCGAAGACCTTTGGGGAGCGATGAATGCGAGTTCGCTGTGGCGCAGCGGACCGGTGCTGCACAACGCCATCAGCGGGGTGGACATGGCGCTGTGGGACATCAAGGGAAAACGGGCCGGCATGCCCGTCTATCAGTTGCTGGGCGGAAAGATGCGATCGGCCGCGCAATGCTACGCGCACGCCTCGGGCCGGGATGCGAAGGAATGCGGCGATAGCGTACAGCGGCTAATGGCTGAGGGATTCCGGCACATCCGCATCGAACTGTCGAACACGACCGTTCCGGCATCCGCCGCGACCCTGACAGAGGCGACCCGCGGCATGGCGACTTCGCAGATGCAGGATGGATCGCGTTATGTTCGCGAGACGCCCAAGCTCTTTGAATATATGCGCAAGCGCTTCGGCGAAGAAATCGAACTGCTGCACGACATCCATGGCGAACTGCACCCGGCTGAATGCATCGACATGATCAAACGCATCGAGCCTTTCCGGCCCTATTTCATCGAAGATCCTTTCTATCCCGAAGAGATCGGCTTCATGCCGAGGTTGCGTCAGGCGACGACGGTGCCGATTGCGATCGGAGAAAAATTCGTGAACAAACATGAGTATGTGGGGCTGATCAAAGACCGGCTGATCGACTTCATTCGCGTGCACCAATCCTATATCGGCGGCATTACGCGGGCCAGACGGCTGGCGGTGTTGTGTGAATGGCACGGGGTGCGCAGCGCATGGCACGGCCCGCGCGACACCTCGCCGATCGGCCATGCGGCGAATCTGCATCTGGATCTCGCGATTCCGAACTTCGGCATTCAGGAACGGATCGTGTTCGGAGAAACCGTGGAGGAGATCTTTCCGGGGTCGCCGCGGATCCGCAAAGGCATGATGTTCGGCAACGACAAGCCGGGCCTGGGGATCGACGTCAATGAGAAGCTGGCGGCGAAATTCCCGCTGCCGGATGAGCCAGGCAATTTCGAGCCCAAGCGGCGCCGCGAAGGCGGAGTGGTGGCAAACTGATGAGGCGGCGCGAAATGTTTGCCTTGCCCGCGGCCTCGATGGCCCAGGCCTACGCACAAGCGACGCGCGGGCAGAAGCCGCTCAAGATTACCGGCGTGCGGTCGATTGTAACCAACCCGCCCTACGCCGACGGGACCTTGTCCTCAATGCAGCGGCTAGTAATCGTAAAGGTGGAGACCAGTGAAGCCGGGTTGTATGGAATGGGGTGTGCGTCTTTCGTATTTCGCCCAGGCGCGGTGATGGCGTATGTGGATCGCTACCTCAAGCCATTCGTTATTGGCAAGGATCCCGATCAGATCGAGGATCTGTATCATTCGATGAACGCGAGCGGGCTGTGGCGCGGGGGCCCGGTGGAAAACTACGCCATCAGCGGAATCGACATGGCATTGTGGGACATCAAGGCCAAGCGGGCAAACATGCCGGTTTACCAGTTGCTGGGCGGCAAGACCCGCAACGCGATTGAGTGTTATGGCGACGCGGCCGGCAATACGGGGCCGGAGATGGCGGAGAGCATCGCGAAGGCGGTGGAGCGCGGCTTTCGTCACGTGCGCCTCAACTACCGGCCACGCGAGGTGAAGCCAACCCACGGGGTGCGGGGCATGGCCCTCGGCATGTCCCTTGGCTCGGGGCCGGTCATCGACCCCGATGAATGGGCGCGCGAGATTCCGGCCATTTGGGAACACGTGCGCAAGGTGTCGGGCGAAAAGATCGAACTCATGCAGCATCTGCACGGGCAGTTGCCTCCCATTCAGACGATCCAGATGATCAAACGCCTGGAACCGTACCGGCCATACTTCTTCGAAGATCCGTTCTATCCGGAAGATGTAGGGTACATGAAGACTCTCCGTTCTCAGTGCGGGGTTCCAATCGCGCTGGGCGAGAAATTCGTAAACCGCAATGAATATGCTTCGCTCATTACGGACCAGTTGATCGACTTCATTCGCATCCATATTACTGCG
>CAMAUG010000317.1 GCA_945861255.1 Candidatus Sulfopaludibacter sp. SbA3 | reverse complement strand
CGCAAGGTCATCGGCTTCCGCCAAATTCCCTTGCTGCTGTCTTCGATGGCCACCGCTGCATCGAAGAAATCGCTTGCGAAGGGAGTCGCTGCCGCGTAATCTATGAAAGTCGAGAGTCGCTAACTTTCAACGACGTTCCGGGCAATCTCGCGAGCGGGGATCCTCATTATCTGGAAGTATCAATCAGAAACATCTGGGGCAACGCCCTGCCTGGGTAAGGCTAATGGGCGTATATTCTGACTTCAACGCGACAGCGGTCGTTGATGAGAAGGGGGGGTTCTCATTTGGGGATCTAGAGGCTGGCCGCTATCACTTGATGATTTTTGGTGACGGACAACTGAAGCACAGCCGGGATATTGATGTCCTCGCTTACCCGTCGAAGGTAGTTATTGAGTAAATAAATGCGCTACTTCGATTACGCCGATCAACGCTACCATGCACCAGGCGTCGGCAGGTTCATGACCCCGGACTCCGCGCCAAGCACCAGCCTAAGGGACCCCGGCAGTTGGACCAAGTACGCCTACACAGGTGGCGATCCGGTGAATCGCGTGGCCGTAGTGGTCGAAGCTGCGCCACGCGGCGAACGCCGCGGCAGCCAGGCGCGGGGTCACTCTCTGCCCGTTCCAGACCTTCACCTGGTCCATCATGTTCTTCTGCGTGATCGGTTCAGCTGCGGTTTAACTTCCCAAAAGCATATACTGAGCCATGTTTCGCGATCGCATCTTTGAAGGAAAGGTCGCCGTGATTACCGGAGGCGGCAGCGGTCTGGGGAAGTCCTTCGCGCGCCGGTTCGCTGAGTTGGGCGCCCGCACCGTCCTGGCCAGCCGGGGGTTGGAGCGCCTGACGGCGGCGCGTGACCAGATTGTGGCCGAGGGCGGGGAAGCCATCGCCGTCGCCGCGGACGTGCGCAAACCTGAAGACGTTGAGGCAGTGATGCGGGCCGCCCACGACGCCTACGGCCGCATCGACATTCTCATCAACAACGCGGCTGGCAATTTCCTTTGCCCCGCGGAGAAGCTCAGCTCTAACGGCTGGCGGTCCGTGGTGGACATCGTGCTGAACGGAACGTTCTTCTGCAGCCGCGCTGCGTTTCCCTACATGCAGGAGCAGAAGTCCGGACGCATCCTGAATATTCTGGCCACCTACGCCTTTGGAGCCAGCCCCGGAACGGTCCACTCCGCGTCTGCCAAGGCCGGTGTTCTGGCCATGACGCGGACGCTCGCGGTGGAGTGGGCGCGCTACGGCATTCTGGTCAAGGCAATTGCGCCGGGCTTCTTTCCCACTCCCGGCGCCGCCGAACGGCTGTGGCCCGGGGACCCGGAAGAACAACTCGCGCGCATGCGCCGGACAGTGCCGGTCGGGCGCACGGGCGAGCACGCGGAACTGGCCAACCTGGCGGCGTATCTCTGCTCGGACTACGCAAATTACATCACCGGGGAGGCCGTCGTGATCGACGGCGGTATGTCTTGGAACCACCCGCTCTTTGAATGGGAGAAGTTGTAAGCGGGGATGGTCAGCGCAGCGCGCGCGGCGTACTATTGCAGCGACAAGTTGTAGAATTCCCCGACCTGCTCCACACTCACGGGTGTCTCAAATAGCTCTTCCATGCGCTGGGAGTTTAGTAGTTGTTGTTTGGGGCCGTCGAAGAAGATCCGCCCTTCCTTCAACGCCACTACGCGGTGAATTTCCGGAATGATATCGGGCAGGTGATGGGTCACCACCATGACGGTGACACCGTTATGGACCAGCTTACTCATCGCCTCTCGTACTTCGCGTTGCGCGCGGACGTCCAGCGAGTTCGTCGGCTCGTCGAGCACCAGGGCCTTGGGATCGTGCGCCAAGGCGCGCGCGAAAACGGCGCGGCGGGCTTCTCCGCTGGAGATTTCGGTCATCAGGCGGTCCGACAAATGGGTGATCTCGAAGAATTCGAGGGCCTGGCGGGCTTTCGCCTCCATCTGCGGAGTCACGCGGTGATGCGGCCAGATGCCGATAGAGCTGAAGAACGCGCTCAACACGGTCTCAAACACCGAGTAAGGCTTGGTGCAGGTGGCCACCAGATCGTTGGTGACGATGCCGAGCGTGGCGCGCAGCTCGAACAGAGTCCAGGTTTCTTCGCCCCAAATGCGTACGCGGCTCTGAAAAGGGAACCTGGGATAGCATTCCCGCGTAATAGCTTTGAGGAGCGTCGATTTTCCACTGCCGTTTGGTCCCAGGATCGCCACATGTTCGCCGGCGGCGATGGAAAACGTGACGTTTCGCAAGGCCATGGTTCCTTCGCGCTCGATGGACACGTTTTCGAATTCAATTAAAGGAGGCACCCGGCCATCCTAGCATTCGCACGCGAAACCACCAAAAAACGGCTGGGGATGGCCTTCAGATACTGCTTGACACAGGCCGGCGCCTTCGTGTCTAATGTGAGTAAGGACTTACTTATGCGAGCTTCTCTTCCCGTAATTCCCCCTCCAACGCCAGGACTAGTGAAGAGCCGGATGCAGGGAGGCGACCGCCGCAAGCAGTTGCTGCGCGTGGCCATCGAGAGCTTCGCGCGCAAAGGCTTCGGCGGCACCAAGACCAGGGACATCGCGGCGGCGGCGGGAGTGAGCGAAGCGATTCTGTTCCGCCATTTCGCCACCAAAGAAGACCTGTATCACGCCATTTTGGATGAAAAGGAAAGCCAGGCGTCGGAGGGTGATCTGCGACTGGCTGAAGACGCCATGAGGAGGCGGGACGACGCAGAGATGCTGCGGCTGATTGGCCGGCACATTTTACGTTCATTTCGCGAGGATCCCGCTTTTCAGCGTCTGATGTTGTATGCGTCGTTGGAAGGCCACATGATCGCGAGTCTTTTTCAACAGCGGTTCGCCGCCCCAAGAGGCGAGTTCTTCAAGAACTACATCCGGGAACGGCAGGACGAAGGCGCGTTCCGCAGCTGCGATCCGGACATCGCCCTCATCGCGAGCGTGGGAGCTTTCGTACATTTTGCGATGGGCCGTTACATATTTGGTTGTCCAGGGCCGGCCTGTTCCGAGGAGCAGGCTATTGAGGAAATGGTTTCCATCACCCTGGCCGGGTTGGCCAATCCGGGCGAAGTTGGTCGCAAAAAAGTTGGCACGCGCGTCGCCAGGACTGGTCTGAATATTGTGGGCGGCAAACACAACCAGAAGAAGACGCGGAAGGAACGTCATGCGAAGTCATAAGAATAAACACAGGGTGCTAGCGGCGGCCGTGGCAGCGGCGTTGGCGGCCTCAATCACAATAAGTTGCGGAAATTCAAAGCGCGTGGAAGCCGCGAAATCGGTGGCGGAGGCGGGCGCGGCCGGCGGAATCGGCGAGCCCATGGTGCAGGTGGTGACCGCGGAATCGAGGCCGGTGGCGGCGGCGGTGCAGGTGACCGGCAGTTTCGTAGCGAAGGAAATTTCCGACGTCGCGCCGCAGGCGGCCGGGCGCGTCATTGAAACACCGGTGGATGTGGGCGCATTCGTGCAACAGGGGCAGGTGATCGCGAAGCTGGAAGATCGCGACGCGCAGCTCCGCCTGGACCAGGCGCTGGCTGGCGAGCAGCAGGCCGAAGCGGCGCTACGGCAGGCGCAATCGCGTATCGGTTTGGGCGCCGGGCAGCAGTTCGATCCCAGCAGCGTCCCCGAAGTGCTTTCGGCGAAGGCCGCGATGGAGTCCGCCGTGGCGCAGGCCAAGCAGGTGGAGGCCGACGCGCAGCGCTACGAAAATCTGATTAAGACGGGCGACGTTTCACGATCCGCCTATGAGCGGGCGCGCACGCAGGCCGATACGGCACATGCGCAGGCGAACTCAGCGCGGCAGCAGTATGAGGCGATGCTCAATTCCGCGCGCCAGAATTATCAGGGAGTGATGACGGCGCAAGCATCCTTGTCAGGGATCAACACACAGGCGGCGATAGCCAAGAAAGCGCTGGACGATACGTTGATCCGTGCGCCGTTCGCGGGCTACGTCAGTTCACGGCCGGTGGCGGCGGGACAATACGTCGCGTTGAGCAACAAGATCGCGACGGTGTTGCGCATCACCCCGATCAAGCTGGAGTTACAGGTGCCGGAGGCAAGCGCGCCGCGAATCAAAGCGGCGGTTCCAGTGGAGGCCAGTGTTCCCGGTTATCCGAACCAATCGTTCACCGGAAAAGTGACCGCGGTCAACCCGGCAGTGGATACGGCTTCGCGTACCTTTACCGTGATCGCGGAGTTTCCAAATCCGCAGGTGATGCTCAAGCCGGGCATGTTCGCGACGGCCAGGATTTTGCTGCCCGGCAGCAGTACGGGGATCTTCGTCCCGGCGAAAGCGGTGATCACGGACGCCAGCACGAATTCGTCGCAGGTGTTTTTCATTCGCGACGGAAAAGCGCGCGTCGCCGTGGTGCAATTGGGCCCGAAGGAGGGCGACCAGGTGCAGATTCTCACGGGCATCACGGCCGGCATGACCATAGCGACCGATCAGCTTCAGGACTTGTACGACGGGCAAAGCGTGAAGGTGGCGGGCGCCAGCGGAGGCGCGGGCGCGACCGCCGGTGCGAGTCCAGCGGCCAAGCCGGCCGGGAAGGGGAACTAAGCATGCAAGCACTTGCCGCATTGTGCGTCCGGCGCCCGGTGTTCGCCACCATGTTGATTGTGGCGCTCATGGTGGTGGGCGCGTTTTCATTCACGACGCTCGGCCTG
>CAMAUG010000316.1 GCA_945861255.1 Candidatus Sulfopaludibacter sp. SbA3 | reverse complement strand
ACCCTCTACCAAATCCTACAGGTTCTCAGCGTCACCTTGTTCGAGCAAACGCCCATTCTACGGGCCTTTGACGACACTTACTCCCAGGAAAAATCAGACCTATTTTCTAACCAGTTGAGCCTGCTCGACTTATAGCCGGACACTACTGCCGTAGGACAGGCCCGTGGCCTGTCAGTTTGATACGATTGACAGGCCACGGGCCTGTCCTACGCAGGCGGCCGCGACTTGCAGCCGGGCTATTCTTTCAGCGCAAACGTGAATAGCGAGTTACCCGCGGCCACCGCTACGTACTGTTTGCCATTCACCGAATATGACATGGGGCCGGAGGCGACGGCGCCTCCCACGGCGGCCTTCCACAGAGGCGCGCCGGTACGGGCGTCCAGGGCGAAGAAGTAGCCTTCCCTGCCGCCGCTGAACAACACATTGGAAGCCGTGGTAAGAATGCCCGCGTCCGTCACGTCGGTCATCTTGAATTCCCACTTCTTCTCGCCGGTCTTCGGATCGATCGCCAGAACGGCTCCGTAGCCTTCTTCCTCTTTCCGGTAATTCTGCGGGGAGCGGGTGAACGGCACAGGAGATCGAGGGAACCCGCCCCCATATTGCCGGCCTTCCTGGTACTCTTCCGGAGTCTTCACATAGATGGACTTGTAGTTCACCCAAGACGGAATGTAGAACAGGCCAGTGCCAGGGCTGTAAGACGGCGAATACCAATTGGTGCCGCCTTGATTGCCGGGTGCGATCAGCGTCCCAGCGGTAGTGGGAACCTTGCCGGGAACACGCATGGGCCGGCCCTTTTCATCGAAGCCGTTCATCCAGTTGACTTCCACGAAGGGCTTGCCCATGAGGAACTCGCCCGTGCTTCGGTCCAGTGCGTAAAAGAGGCCGTTCCGGTTGGCCCAGAACATCATCTTGCGGGGCTTGGTGACGCCTTTGTTGTCCTTCCAGTCCATGTCGACCAGGACCGGAACCTGAACGGCGTCATAATCGAATTCGTCGTGCGGCGAGAATTGGTAATACCAGCTGAGTTTGCCCGTATCGGCGTTGAGTGCGACTACAGAGTCTGTGTACAGGTTGTCGCCGGGGCGCGGGTCTCCATCCCAATCCGGACCGGGGTTGCCGATGCCCCAGTAGGTCAGATTCTGCGACGGGTCATAAGAACCGGTAACCCAGACGGAGCCTCCGCCGGTTTTCCATGAATCGCCTGCCCATGTGGATGCGCCCGGATCGCCGGGTCCCGCAACGGTGTAAAAGCGCCACACTTCCTTGCCCGTCTTGGCGTCGTACGCCGCGATGAAGCCGCGGATGCCGTATTCTCCGCCGGCGGTGCCTACGATGACCTTGTCCTTCACGATCAGCGGGGCGACCGTAAGGGCATAACCGGAGGCCGCCTTGGCAACCGTGGTGTTCCACAGCGGCCTGCCATTGCGGGCATCAATGGCGATCAGATGCGCGTCGATTGCCGCCATGTAGAGCGTGTCCCCGAGGATGGCGAGGCCCCGATTGATGCGGCCGCAGCAGGGGCGGGCGTCGGGATCGGGCGTGTAGGAGTAAATCCAGAAGATGCGCCCTGTCACGGCGTCCATGGCGATGACATCATTGGGAGCCTGAACGGTGTAGAGGACGCCATCGACCACCAGGGCCGTGGCTTCGAACTTCTCAAGAGATTTGGCCTGATACACCCACTGGAGTTCCAGATTCTTGACGTTCTCCGGCGTGATCTGCTTGAGGGGACTGTGGCGCAGGCTGGAAAAACCTCCCGAATACGTAAGCCAGTTCTGCGGTTCCTTGTCGGCGGAAAGTAGCCGGTCAAAACTAACCGGATTCTGCGCCCACAAAGTGGCCGAGGCTAAGAACAAGAGCCAGGTCTTCATTGGTTTTGGATTCCTTTCAGAGATACCAGATAGGCGACCAGGTCGGTCAATTCCCCAGAACTCAGCTTGCCCTGCAGGGACGGCATGGGAGAGCGTTCGGCGAAGGAGTAGGAGGCGAGACTGGACTTCGCGAAAGACTGCAAATGTTGGGTGGAATCGAGGATCTGAATGGTAAAGGCGTCCTGGTTGAGGAGTCGCCCGCTGATCGTTTTGCCGTCCTTGGTGACGACGCGGAAGGCGCGGTGTTGGGGCAGGACGTCCGCATCGGGCTCCAGGAGGGAACGTCTCAACTCCACCGCGCGACGCAGAGCGCCGACGTCGGTGAGGTCGGGCGCCAGGCGGGAACCCGCATCCTTCACGCGGTGACAGCCCAGGCAGCCGCCTTTGCCTTCAAATACAGCTTTACCGCGGACTGGATCGGCGCCGGCGACGGAGACGTCGGAAGCGGATTTCGCCACGAAGCGCAGATAGGCAATCACGATACTGACTTGAAAATCGTTGAAATTATGCGGCGGCATCGCGGTGCCGGGAATGCCTTTTAGGATGATTTCCTTGACACCGGCATCGGTTGCGGAACGGCGGATCTGGCGGCCGAGCTCAACGCCGGGGACGGCGTCCCCTTCCGGACCGTGGCATCGCGCACAGTTGGCGAGGTAGAGGCGGCGGCCGTCGTCGATGTCGCCGGCCGTCGGCTCATGCTGGGCGTAGAGCGGCGCTGCGATGGCTAGCGCGGCGAACAGCAATGCGGCGCGCGTCAGGGGCAGTTTGTAGGCGTTCATTTTAGGGGCCTCAGCTGTTGATGATATCGCACGCGCGGTCTTCGCACAAAGGAGTAGAATTGCTGAATGCAACCGTCGATTCTTGCGCTCGTCATTTTTCAAGTCATTTCACAAGTCATGTTTGCCCAAAACGTCCCTAGCGCAGCGGTCAGCCCCGATCGCCATGAGTTTGTCATTTCAAATTTCCGGACGGAGAGCGGCGTAACCCTGCCGCAAGCGCGCATCGTGTACGGGACCTATGGCCAACTGAACGCCGCGAAAGACAACGTGGTGCTTCTGCCATCGGCCTACAGTGGGAACCTCCGTGCTTATGAATGGCTGATGGGACCTGGGCGGGCCCTCAACACCTCTCAGCTCTTCCTGGTGGCCACGGAAATGTTTGGCAGTGGAAACTCCTCTTCTCCCAGTAACACTCCGGAACCATATCATGGCCCCAGGTTCCCGATTACGACGATCCGGGATAACGTGGAAGCGGTGCGCCGGCTGCTTGTGGACGAACTCAAGATCACGCATGTTCGCGCCATCATCGGTTTCTCGATGGGCGCCGAGCAGGCATTCCAATGGTCGGTGAGCCACCCCGATTTCGCCGGCCGAATTGTGGCGACGGCCGGCACCGCCAAGGCGTACCCGCACGGCGTGGTCCGGCTGGAAGGGCAGATCGCAACACTTACCCTGGACCCCGCGTTCCAGGGCGGCGATTACACCGGTCAGCCGGTCAAGGGTCTGGAAGCGTTTTCAACTGTGTGGGCGGGGTGGCTCTATTCCCAGGAATGGTGGCGGAGGGAGTTGTGGCGCACCGTCATGCCCGCCGGTACCACCTTCGAACAGGCGCTGGCGCAATACCGCACGCGCTTCAAAGGCGACGCGAACGATCATATTTTGCAAGCGCGCGCCTGGCAGCGTCACGATGTGGGCACCACGCCGGGATTCGGAGGGGATGTAGAGAAGGCGCTCCGATCCATTAAGATTCCGGTGCTGTACATGCCTTCGGAAACGGATCTCTACTTTCCGGTCGGCGACGCGCGCTATGAGGCGGCCTTCATTCCCAAGGTCTCCCTGGTGCCTATTCCGTCGCTGTGGGGACACACGGCGGGTTCCGGCAGCAATCCAGCGGATGCAAAATTCCTGAATGAGAAGATCGCTGCGTTCCTCGGTGCTGCCTCGGGCGGTCGATAGCGGCATGCACCCAACGGGATAACGTACGATAGGCCTCGGCGACAAATCATATGAATAGCCGCATTCTTCTGTGGTCCATCACGTCCGCTCTCGCGGGATTCCTGTTTGGATTTGACACGGTGGTCATCTCCGGGGCGGAGCAAAAGATTCAGGAGCTGTGGGCGTTGGGCGCCGGGTTGCATGGGATTGCGATGGCTTCGGCTCTCTACGGTACCGTGGTCGGCTCGCTGATCGGCGGGTGGCCCACAGACAGATTCGGACGCAGGCCAACACTTCTGTTTATCGGCATCCTCTATCTGGCCGGCGCTTTCGGTTCCGCGCTAGCGAACGATGTGTCTGTTTTCATCATCGCGCGCGTTCTGGGCGGCCTGGGCATCGGCATCTCCACGGTGGCGGCGCCGCTATACATCTCGGAGATCGCCCCGCCCAAATATCGGGGCCGCCTGACGGGCATGTTTCAATTCAATATCGTTTTCGGTATCCTGATCGCCTTTTTATCCAACGCGCTGCTGGCGGGAATCGGCGAGAATGCCTGGCGCTGGATGCTCGGCGTGGCCGCAATTCCATCGCTCGTATATTCGGTGCTGTGTTTTGGTCTGCCCGAGAGTCCCCGTTGGCTTCTCAGCACGAAAAATGATCGCGCGGGCGGATTGAGGGTTCTGCGGCTCATCGAGCCCGAGGTTTCCCAAGCCCAGATTGAGGCTACCGCCTCGGAGATTTTGGCCGCATCCTCTCAAAAAACCTCAAAGGGCAGATTCTGGACATGGCAGCTTCGCATTCCCATCATGCTGGCCTTTCTGGTCGCTTTCTTCAATCAAATGTCAGGCATTAACGCGATTCTGTACTTCGCGCCGCGCATAT
>CAMAUG010000315.1 GCA_945861255.1 Candidatus Sulfopaludibacter sp. SbA3 | reverse complement strand
AGCTGCTCGAAGACTTGATCCTCATAGTTGAGCGAATCCACAAGGCCATCGGCGAGCGCTGCCTTGCCGAGGAACGGCCCGCGATCCAGCACCGCGCGGACGTCGCTGGGATGCTTCTTGCGGCCCTCGGCGATCATAGTGATCAGGTCGCCGTAAAACTGGTCGAGCACCGCATTGAGCACTTCGCGTGTTTCCGGGCTGGAACCTGTTTTCGTGAACATGTCCGGTGCGTCTTTGTATTTGCCGACGTGCTGGAACTCCATCTGCACGCCGATTTTGTCGAGTGTGCCTTTGAGAAACGTCAACTCGGCGCGCAGGCCCTTCACGTCCAGCATGTCCTCGGGCGACATGTAGATGCGGTCGGCGGCGCTGGCCAGATAGTACTCGCGCGTGCCCGCGCCGCGCAGATACGCGTACACGGGCTTGCCGGACTTCTTGAAATTGACGATGTCCGCGCGCAGCTCTTCCAGCTTTGCCCAGCCGATGCCCAACCCACGCGGCTCCAGGACAATGGCCTTGATGCGCTTGTCCGCGGCCGCGTTGCGCAGCAGTTTCCAGGTTTCAACGATGCTGGGCGGCTGGCGATCCGCCAGAAACGGGATCGGCAGATCGATGGGCGCTTGCTCCGGCAGGTCTCCCTCCAAGTGCAGCACCAGCGTGGAGCTGGCCGCCACGCTCGGCGTCCGGCCACCGCCAAATCGCACTGCGGCGACCACCACAATCACCAATCCCAGGGCGGCGAACAGCAGGCCCACCAGAAAACCAACGAGAAATCTCTTCACAGCGACCACACTAACACAGCGCGGCGGGCGTGGCCCGAGCGGTTGTCAAAGCGGAGCCCTCAAATCGCATACGGCGGACGCGCAACGATTCCGCCCCGGCGCGGCGGGCTTGGTTGCGACTGGCTTCGGTGCGGCTTCAGTGATAACGTGTCTCTCCGGCCCCGCGCGACGGGGTGCTGTGCAGGGCGAGATTGCCGTTCCGCGAGGCAGGTTGAGGACACGAATTAGCAAGTCCCAGCGACTGGGGCCGCGAGTCCCAAACTTTCTCCTTTTCAAGGAAAACATGGGACGGTCATGCGTATAACTGATTGCAAACACAGGTCAAAAAATCGCCACCGTTGGCCAAGAAAGTGCTAGTTTCCGGTGCGGATGAGTCTATTCAGAGATCGTGTCCTATTTTTCGCACTCAGCGCGCTCGCTGTTTATGCACAGGTCGGGGGCGCTAAGAACCAGAATCCTGTTCTCACACACCGCTCACTGCCTCCGGGTGCGGTTTCGCCGGACTCCAGTTTCGTGGTGGCCGCGTACGGCGATTCCTACCTGTACAATCCCCGAACCGGCCTGGATGGGATCCCATTCCTGAAGGACGTCTACCGCCCGTTTGGTTTTTCGGCCAACGGCCGCTATTTTCTCTATCTGAAGTCCGTGGATCGCATGCCCACGTTCTCTCTCTTCGTCTACGATTTGATCGATGGAACCGACAAGCCCATCACTACCCGGACGGTTTTTCGCGCCGCGTGGTCGGCAAAAGGCGACGATATCGCCTACTTCACGATGGAATCGGCCAGCGAATTCACGCTGTACGTGCATGACCTGGGCGCGGGGACCAGTACGAAAGTCGACCAAGGCATGCTGGACCCGGAGTGGCTGAGTTGGTCCGCCGATGGACGGCAGGTCCAGTACGCGAAGCTTGATCCGAAATCGGCGAATTACTTCGAGGACGGGCTTTTGGATAGAAACGATTATCGCTATGATCCCTCTTCGAAGGCGAGAGTGAGCGATGGCATCCGTCCCCTGCTTGAGCAAGGCGCGGATGGCGAGGCATTCGAAGTGATCCAACCTTCCTTCGACCCTGGAAGGACGAAGCATGTTCACGCCATGGAAAACGGCAAGATCATCGTCAAACGGTGGAATCAACAGACAGACTCGTATGAGGTGGCCGCGCAGGGAAGAGTCTACGCGGAAACCAGAGATGGCTTGGTAGTACGAGATTTCACTCCGCAGGGGGTTGCATTTCGATTCATTCCGAATGTGGGCGGAGAGGTCCAGGAATTGCGCACCCTCGGCCGTCCGTCGAGCGCCGGAACTTCCGCGCGAGGGGAACGGGCATTGGCGCACGCCGTTTCCACGTTTTCCGGTGCATGGAAGCTGCCCTTTGCCGGAGCATCGCAATTGGATCAGGGAGGAGCCCTATTTTCTGGAGGAGCCTGCGATGGAAGATCCTGCCAACTCACCAGCCACAATCGAGCATTGGGGTACGCGCTGGATTGGACGCAGCGTCCGGCGCAGGGCCCGGCGCGTCTTCTTGCGCCCGAAGAGGGAACAGTGGCGGCCGTAGTCACCACCGTAACGTGCAATAACATCCAAACGGCGTGCACGAACACGATTGACGCCTACGCCAGTCCGTGCCCGAATACGGGGGGGGCGGGCAACTATGTCGTGCTGGCGCATCCCGACGGAACGTTTACGTTTTATGGCCACATGCGGTCTTTCTCGTCACCGGTGGTGGTTGGGCAAACGGTTCTTCCCGGCGACTATTTGGGCGATCAAGGCCACACCGGTTCCGCGGGAAGCTCCATCGTTCCCTGTGGCGATCATTTGCATTTCCAGCGCCAGATCAGCACCGCGGTGTGGGCGCAATCGATCCCCACGGATTTCACCGAGCTTCCCTGCCTGCTGAGCTGCACCACCAGCTACACGTCGCAAAATGTCGATCGCTCGGCGCCGGCCAGCGTCACGAGCTTGACGCTGTTCTTGGCCCCATCTACCGCAGCGGCGGGCAGCTCCAGCCCCGCGAACCGGGTCATCATTCCTTCCGCGGCGCCCGTAGGGGGCACGTTGGTGACCTTGAGCGCGTCCAGCCCGGACGTGTCCGTACCCCCTTCGGTGCTCATTGCCGAGGGCGCGCGCTTCGCCTCGTTCCCGGTGAGCGTTGCGGCTAGCGCTCCGGCGGCAAGCGTAACCGTCACGGGGCAGGCGGATACTCAGACCGCAACTGCGACGCTCACCGTCAAACGAATCGCGATACAGTCTCTCGTATTGAATCCGACCTCCGTAGTGGGCGGCAACACGACGACCGCGAACGAAATTACGCTATCCGAGCTGCCCTCCCAGGATTTGCCGATCTCCGCGTCCAGCAACAAACCGGCGGCCACTGTCCCGTCTACCGTCGTCGTACCAGCGGGCAGCAGCACTGCTCAATTTCCGATCCAGACCACGCTGGTGTCGGTTGCCACCACCGCCGCGATCGGCGTCTCGAACGGGAACTCCAGCAAGAGCTCGAATCTGGTTGTCAGCGCTCTAGCGCCGCAAACGCTCACGTTAGCATCTTCGTCGGTAGTGGGCGGCAATCCGGCCACCGCCACGTTGACCATGAATGGAGTGGCGGGGAGCGGGCCGGCGGTAGTTTCCATCACAAGTTCGAACCCGGCGGCCGTGGTCCCCAACCCAGTTACCGTGGATACAGGAACCTCGCAGAAAGTCTTCACCATCTCCACGACCTTGTTGGCGGCGCCGGTTGTAGCCACTATCACGGCGACCTTCAACGGGGTATCGAAAACAGTAAATCTCACGGTCAATCCGCTGGCCGTTTCTTCAATCTCGCTGGGGTCCATTCACGTGGTGGGAGGCGCCAACATAGGCAACAACAGCGTTACCCTCAATGCTGCTTCCAATCCAGGCGATGCCTTCATCGAGCTGTCCAGCTCGAATCCGGCGGTCGCTCCCGTGCCGTCGATCATTGCCGTTCCGGCCGGTGCAGCCCAGTCTCCCAGTTTTTCGATTTCGACGACGATCGTGAGCGTGCCCACGACGGTCAACATCACGGCGGCCTTTAACGGCACCTCCAAAACGATCGCGCTCACGGTAAACCCTCCCATTTACGGGCAGACCGTATGGAATTCATACGATGTCATCACGCAGAGCGGCTCACCCCAGGCCAGCGTGGCGGACATGACGTGGCAAAAGACGGCCACGGTGGAACTCTACGAATCCACCAACAACGGCGGTGTCAACAAGGGAAGCCTATTCGCGACGTTCGCGCCCGGGCTCCATCCGGCAGCGTTTAATCGCGTGCAAGCGTATTGGTCGGCAACGGGCGGCTCGACGTATCCTTACGCCGGGAAAAGCACCGTTGCGCGCGGGCTGGACACCAGCGAAACTAACGCTGCCGCTCCGAACGGTGTCTTTGATCTACAACTCCACCCCCCCAACTCCGATCGTCTCGTGGTGGCGGCGTTCAAAGTGCCGGAAAACGGAACTTATGAGGTGGGCAATTTGGCAACCAGGCGTATTGACGGAACCTGCTGCCATACGATCCGGTACCGCGTATTCAACGCCCAAAAAGTACAGATCGCGAATTTGCAAGCCACAGACAACCGGGCCTGGGTGGCCGACCCCAATACGTACAATCTTGGCCAACTCACTGCAGGGCAATATATCTATTTCGCGGTCACCCGCGATGGGGTCTTCAGCTTGGACGCCACCGAGATCAATTGGACTGTCCGGCAGCTTACGCCAGTGCCGGACTTCACGTTGACGGCGACGCCGGGGACGCAATCGGTGGCGGCGGGCGGAACCACGAGTTTCAGCGCGTCCGCCGTGGCCCAGAATGGTTTCACGGGAGCGATTGGATTCACCGTAAGCGGTTTGCCGGCGGGCGCGGTGGGCGATTTCAGCCCCACCACTGTTACAG
>CAMAUG010000314.1 GCA_945861255.1 Candidatus Sulfopaludibacter sp. SbA3 | reverse complement strand
ACGTGAGGCCGACATCATCCTGGGCCAGACCGCGGGCGGTGCCTACGTAACACTGCGGCACGCGATCCGCACCGCACAGCCGCTCTTCCGTCTGACACCGACCTACCCATGCTCGTACCACGCGACCTTTCTCATATCCGGCGCTGCTTTCGACAGCGAGGCCGACATCCGTTTTTCGCTCTGGCAGCTCCGTGTGCCCGAGTTGAAACCATGGGTGGGCAAACACGGATTCGAGGTCGAGGCTTCAGAAGTATTTGCGGGCCGGGACTGCCCGGCGGTCCAGATCAACTACCGCACTCCGGACAAGCAGGCGCTCCTCAGCGACGCAGACGGACTCGACCTCACGCTGGCTTTCTGGCCCTTGCTGCACACCGGTCCGGATGTACGCACGGTCCGCCAGGATGTCTGTCTCGAGATCCGTCAGGCATCCCGCAACACACTTGAAGACTACATGCGGACCGTCACAAGGTTCGAGCATTTCCTGACGCTGTCCACCGGCAGCTTGGTCCGCACTGGATCGATCAAGGCTGTTGTCAGGACTGACGACGTGGATGCGGCGAACTCCCCGATCATCGTTGATATCTTCTATCAACCGATCCGCAATGCCCCCCGCCGCGAACCGCGCACGGACGAGTTCCTCTTCAAGCTGCCGGACATCGCCGGCCTTGAACAGGACTGCTTCAGGAACTGGTTCGCGAAGGCCGGATGGCTCGACCCGGTCTGCGCTCTCTATTTCGGCACGATGTACAACCCGAGCAAGTATCTCGATCTCAATTTTCTGGCGCTTGTTCAGGCCGTTGAGGCCTACCACCGGCGCGTCAGCGATGAAACCGACCTGCCGCCGGTCGAGCACGAAGAACGCATGAAGGCCATCCTCGATGCTGCCCCGCTCCCGCACCGCGACTGGCTCGAACGAAAACTCGCTTACAGCAATGAACTCAGCCTGCGGCGCCGGCTGAAGCATCTGTTCACGCAGTCCTCAACTTTGCTCGAGGAATTAGTTCCCGACCGCAAGGCGATGATCAGTGCCATTTACGACAACCGTAATTACCTGACACACTACAACCCGGTGCTCAAGGGCCGGGCTGCGACCGGTACGCGCCTCCTATCGATGGTCGAGGTTCTGAAACTCCTGCTGCAGTTGAGCTTCCTGCGTGAACTCGGCCTGCCGGACAGCAAAATTGGTGAATTCGCGGCCCGCTCGCGGACCGTCCGGATGATCCGGCACCTCAACACGCGGGTCGCCGTAGCCGACGCCTAGGGGTCACCGGCTCACAGCCGAACGGATAGCGAAATCCGCCGCCCGTCCCGCGTCAAGAGCCCCAGACCGAACCGGCAGGTGGAGGTGGCGTCAACGAGGTGCCATCAACCTTGATGCCCGCTCAATCCCCTCGCCTTACGGGGACATCTGGCCGTTGCAAAGACGAATGGCTGAAACGGGTAACGCTGATCTACGATCGGTATGCCGGGTCCCCTGCGGCCGCGCGTGACGGCGATCCTCGAATTCAAGTACGTGCACAAGCCTTCCTCCCCAAGAGCGAGAACACGGCAAGCCCACCCTCCTTGTCGCCTATTTGGCGGCGCGGGATGCGGACACCGCGCGAATCACTCCGAGCGGTGGCTTTGCGATCGTGCGCTGTCCGGTGATTTGGCAGTAGAGCGCCTTGTATCCTCTTTCGGCGCCGAGGTCATACCGCGCGAACGCCCGCAGCGGGCGGGGAATGTCAGCGACCCCTGCGCCTGCGAACACCGCCGGCAAGAATTTCCAGTTCGTTGAGCCATCATCGAAAAGATATTGGTAAATGATGTGGGCTTCCCAGCAAGCCCCGAGACCCGTGCCGGGAACCTCCTCTTTCATCACGCGGCGGTGGTACGGGGGCGAGCAAACGACTATTACGAAGTCGGCGTCGCGGATCTGTTTCTCCATCCAGAGCGTCCAGCCTTCGCGCGGGTTTGATTCATACTGGTCGAGGATGGCATCGATGCCTTCGCTCCGCAGGCGGTTGGCAAGGTTCAGCACCCGCCGCTTGTGCGACGCGGAGTCGTGGCTGTAGCTGATAAAGACGCGCGGCGGACGGCGGCGGCTCATGGATCAGTCCCTAAGCCGGGCGTCGCCACCTGCACGCGCACGTGGCGGTAGCCGTCCTGCATGTGTTTCCGGACCTGATCTTCGAGCGCGGTGAAATCCCGCGCCGAAGCATGTCCGTAGAGCGGAACCGCTGTCCGCACCTTGCCGCCTAGAAGCTGGTACACCGGAACGCCGCACCGCTTGCCGAGAATGTCCCACAACGCGCCGTCAATGCCGCTCAGCGCGTTGTTGCCGGTGACGCCCGCGCGGAAATAGGAGGCGACGTAGGCCGATTGCCAGATGTCCTCGATCTCGTCGCAGTTCTTGCCGATGACGAACGGCTTGAGGTGATGCTCGATGTAGGCCGCCACCGCCTGCGGGCGCTCGCGGTGCGTGGCACAGCCCACGCCATACAGGCCCGGCTCGCTGGTCAGCACCTTCACCACCACCAGGTGATCGGGCCCCGGCTGCGTCAGGATCACTTTCACGTCTGTAATCTTGAGCGCCGGCATCCCACGGCGTGCGGCGGTTTGCGCGGCGGCCAACGGACCGGCCTGCTGCGACAACATGCCCGCCGCTGCGGCCGCGCCGGCGGTTTGGAACAGGTTTCTTCGATTCATGATGATTGGTTCCTTTGCTTCTAGAAAAAGTACTTGAGTCCGAACTGCATTTCACGGTTGCCCGTGATGGTGGACGTGATACGTCCGTACGTCGCTTCGCCGAGCGTACGATTGGGGGCGTTGAACTGCGGAGTGTTCAGGAAATTGAACGCCTCCCAGCGGAACTGAAACCGGTGGCCCTCGCGGACGCGAAATTCCTTGAACAGGCCGAAGTCCCACGTTTTCTGCGAGGGCGCATCCACAAGGCTCACGCCCGCGTTGCCGTAGCCTTTGGGGCCCAGATAGAGTCCTTCTCCCGCGCATCCGTCACACTTGGAACGTACAAAGGCGGCTGTATTGAACCAGCGGTTCAGCGAGCGGCCTTCCATCACGCGCTGGACGGTCTGACCCGGCGCCACGTGCGGCCGCGGTGAACTGGCGCTGCCGGTGTTGTGCGAGTCGCCCGATTGATTGATCGTTACCGGGAAGCCGGACGTGAGTTGGATGATGCCGTTCAATGACCAGCCGCCCAGCACGAAACCCTTCACTCCGCGCGCATCGCGGAACGCGGGGATCTCCCACACGTGGCTGAACACGAAACGCAATCGCTGATCCAGGTTGAACCGGCCGCGGTCGGCTTTGAAGTTGCCCGGGTCCTGCGGCACGTTGCTCGAGAACGGCCCGGACTCATTGACGCTGTATCCGATGCCGAGCGCCTTCTGGTAGTTGAACGAGCCCACGAACGTGAGCCCCTTGGAGTAGCGCTTCTCTGCGCGCGCCTGCAACGCGTTGTAGCTCGAGTTGGTGGCGCTGTCCAGATAGCGCAACGTCCCCAGCGGAACCTGCACATTGGGATTTAGCGAATCGGTGTAGAACTGATATGGCCTGCGGCTCTGGATGTTGCCCAGGCCCGGATCCGGATTGTTGAAGTTGCTGCGCGTAGTGTCGATATGCGTGCCCTTGCTCCCCACGTACGCGATGCCGGTGACGATGTTGGAGCCGAAGCTGCGCTCGATCTCGGCGGTCCACTGCCAGACGTCGTTGTTCTGGAAGAATGACCGGTTCCTCCGGTCCGCCCGGACATTGCCGAGCATCAGCAGCGCCACCGGATTCTGCGCCGCCGTGCCGGCGAACGGGTTGTCGATCGTGGCGCGTGGATTGGTCCTGTCATTCTCGATCACGTTGGATCCTGACAGCGGCGGCTGCAGATTCAGGATCTGAAAATTGTTCAACTGATTGGCGTTGTAGAAGGAGCCGGCGCCGGCGCGGAACACCGTGCGGTCGCCCAACCGGTAGGCAATGCCCAGCCGCGGCATGATCTGCTTTTTGTTGATATCGTAGAGTGGCGTTTCGTCGCCTGGGTTGGGGATCAGCATCGGCACGAAGCGCCCGTTGATCGTGCGGGCGACATTGTCCGCAAAAGAAACCGTGCGGATGCGGCCCTGCACCGCGCGGTCGTAGACATGCCCGAAGAAGTCCCAACGGACGCCGAAGTTCGCCGTGAGCCGCGAGGTGACCTTGAAGTCGTCCAGCCAGTAGAAGGCCAGTTTGTCCTGGCGGCTGATCAGCGCGGGCTGCCCTTCCGCCGTGTTCGCGTTCACGTGATAGCCGGCCAGGAACGCCGCGAAGCCATCGGTGAGGCCGGCGATGTCGCGCGTGAAGTTGATCTGTCCGCGCGGCAGGTTCGCGCGGGCGCTTCCGGCGATGTTGTACCGAAAGACGCCGCCGAACTTGAAGTTGTGTTTGCCGCGGTTGACGGAGACGTTGTCGGCGAATTCGTGCACGTACACGTCGTCAAGTTGACCGGGCTCGCGCACGTAGTTGATCCCGGAATAACCCTGAATGTTGATGATCGGCAGGCCCTCTTCGTTCGGGCGCAGGGCGCGGTTGCCGTCTCCCACAATGCGGAAATCGAGGCCGAGCGAGCGCTGGTCGAAACCCACGTTGGTGAGAGGCCCCAGGAAATCGGTGTGGGTCTTGTTGTACCCGTATCGGAAGTCGTTCAACATCGAGGGACTGAGGATCCTCGTCCAGCCTGCGCCGAGGTTTTGCGACCGGTT
>CAMAUG010000313.1 GCA_945861255.1 Candidatus Sulfopaludibacter sp. SbA3 | reverse complement strand
GACACCAACCCGTACGGACTTTCTCTACTGGAGCAGCGGATGGGACGCCAGAGCGTGGTCCGGTTTCACCAGCAGAGCGTATTCGACTTATCGCTGAAAATTGAGGCAGACGTTGTGTTCAGCTTCGGACTGGTGGAGCATTTTGAACCCGACAAGACGCGGGAAGCCGTGCTCGCCCATTTCAGCGCTCTGCGGCCTGGTGGCATCGCCATCATCAGCTTCCCGACACCCACGTGGCTTTACCGAACTGCCAGACGAGCGCTGGAATTCTGCGGAATGTGGCAATTCCCCGATGAAAGGCCATTGGAACTCGATGAAGTAATCGCGGCGGTTCGCGAACGCGGAGAAGTCCTGGAACAAAAATTGTTGTGGCCTCTCATCTTGACGCAGGCCCTGATCATAGCCCGGAAGCCTGTAGCCCCGCTGCCCGCATAGCGTGGTTTCACGAGGGCTAGTCCCGGTGGGGCGTCACACCGCCGCCATTGCGGTTTGCGGTACCGGCGGTGGAGGCGCCACCACCACTGCATCGAACTTCACGCTAACCAGCGTGGAGACGCCGGGCTCCTGCATCGTCACTCCATAGAGCACCTGCGCGGCCTCCATGGTGCGTTTGGCATGCGTGATGACCACGAACTGCGTGTCATGCGACATCTCTTTGAGCAGGCGCGTCAGGCGTTGGATGTTCGGTTCGTCCAGCGGAGCGTCCACTTCGTCCAGGATGCAGAACGGACTCGGTGTATAACGGAAGATAGCCATCAATAGCGCCATCGCCGTCAGGGATTTTTCGCCGCCCGACAGTAGAGCGATGTGCTGCAGTCTCTTCCCTGGAGGCGAAGCCATGATGTCGATGCCGCTCTCGGCCAGGTTCAATTCGTCGGTCAGCCGCATTTCGCCCTGACCGCCGCCGAACAGTGTCCGGAACATCTCCGTGAAATTCGCGTTGATCGCCTCGAAAGCGTCCTGGAAGCGGCGGCGGGACTCGATGTCCAGTTCGTGAATGGCTTTTTCGGTGTCGCGAATGGAATCGAGCAGATCCTGTCTCTGCGTGTTGAGAAATTCGTAGCGCTGCTGAGCTTCCTGGTATTCTTCGAGCGCTTGCGGATTCACCGGGCCCAGCGCCTCAATACGCGCGTGGACTTCTTGGTAGCGTTGCTCGGCTTCGTCCACGTCGATTTCGGCGGATGCGCCGTCCGCCGCTTCCACGGTTCGCTCTTGTTCCGCCGCGATCTCCGTAGCGGCCGCGTTCAGTTCCTTGCGGCTGGTTTCATCCAGGAACTTCAGCTCTGACTGCTTGCGGACCAGTTCCACTTCGATGTGCGAGCGCCGTTCCTGCGCGGCGTGCATCTCCATCCGCATCGCCTTCAGCGCTTCGTCCAGGGCGGCCAGCGCGGTTCTGCCCCCCGACTCCTGCGCGGTCAGCAGATCGACGGACGCCGCGGCCTCCGCCGTGTGATCGGACAGTTCCTGTGCCTTTTGATCCAGCTCAATGTTGTCGGTCAGCAGGCGCGCGCGCTCCACGCCCATGCGCGCCAGATCCTGCGCGAGTTGCGCGCGCCGCTGGGCCAGATGCTGCACTTGCGCTTCCAGGCGGGCCGCCGCGGTTTTCTCGGACCGCACGCGCTCATCCATTCCAGCCAGCGCGGCACGCAATGCCGAATATTCCTCGCCGATGGCATGTGCGTGGGCCTGCAAGACGTCGAATTCACCGCGCGCCGTTTCGACTTCCTTCTCCTGTTCAAAGCGGGCTCGCTCTTTTTCGGCCACCAGCAGTTGATTGCGCTCGCGTTGGGCGCGGGCCTGCTCGTCCTGACGTGCCAGGCGCTCCAGTTCCAGCCGCGCAGCCGATAGGTGTGAACCGGCGCGCGCGTACTCCTCGGCCAGTTTGCGCTGTTCATGATCCAGCGCCAACGCGTCTTTCTCATGGGCCTGCTGCAAGGCGCGCACTTGTTCCATTTCCTCCGCCAGCAATGCGGTGGCGCGTTCCAGCGATTCCACTTGCGCCGTCAGGTCGCCGGTCTCGCGCTCGCGCAGATCCACTTGGACCATCAACTCGCGCAATTCGCGTTTCAGCGCCAAAGGTCCGCCGGTATTCTTTCTCCCGGCCGTCACGGTGTGGCCGTGATAGCTCGCGCCGTCGGCCAGCAGGAAGTGGCAATCGGGGTGAGCGGCGGCCAGGCGGGAAGCCTCGGATCGGCCGGACACCAGGAAGCAGCGGGCCAGTCTAGGCAGCAGTCCTTGGGGCGCGCTCGCGAAACCGTTGGTCAGCCGCAACACATCGCGCAACGTTCCGGTGACGGCGGGTTCGTTTGAAAGATCGGGCGCCGCCGGCGCGACGGCATCGGGTTCTGGATGCACCAGGAACGTCGCCCGGCCTTCGGATTCGGCGCGCATGAGTTCCACGCCCTGCTCCGCTTCACCCCAGCCGCGCACCACGACGTATTCGAGTTCTTCATGCAGGAATTCTTCCGAGGCTTTTTCCCAGTCCGGACGCGTGACTTCCACAAAATCGGCCAGCAGCCCCATCGGGTGGAAGTCCCGCGACTGGCCGATCTCGATCCCCGTGAACAAGCGCTTTACGGATTCGGTAGTGTAGGCCCGGTGTGAAAGGATGCCTTCGAGTGATTCCTTGCGCGCTTTCTGTTTCGACAGCAGATCGCGCTGCGTGTTCAGTTTCTGGCGCGCCTCGGCGGTCTGCTGCCCGCGCTCTTTGAGTGCTTCTTCCACCCGCGCGCGGCGGCTGGTGAGTGTTTCCAGCTCCAATTGCCGAAGTGACAGGCGCGTCGACAACTCCGCTTTGCTCTGCTCCAGACGAGTGAGATCGGCCGAGGAACCCTCTTCTTCCTTGCGGGCGCGCACTGCGTCGCGCTCCATGGCCGCCAGAAATTCGTCGGCCTGCGCCAGCTGATTCCGAAGTGAAGAAGCCTCGCTCAGAAGCCGCAGCACATTCTGCCGGCCTTGTTCCAAAGCGTGCTCGCGGTCGCGCAGCGTGGCTTGCGATGTGTCGCGCTCCTGCGCCTTGGTATCCAGGCGCGTCCGCGCGAGCATGCATTCCTGTTCCAATGCGGCCACCGATGCGGCGTGCGCTGCTAACTCCGTGGCTTCGGCCGCGTGACGCTCGTCCACCTCCTGGGTCTCCGCCTCGCCCGCCGCCATGCGCCCGTCAAGGGCGGCGATCTGCGCGGCCTGGGACTCCAGCCGCCCGCGCGTACGCTCAGTTTCCACATTCAGCTCCGCCACGCGGGCGCGCGCAGCCGTGAGAGACGCTTCCACCTGATAGCAGGATTCCTGGGTTCGAGCGTGTTCCTGTTCCCTGCTCCGCACCTCGCCCGACAACGTTTGGAAGGATGTCTGCGCTTGATTCAAGTCCAACGCAAGCTTGGCGGCCTCACGCTCCAACAAGCGAAAACGGCCGGATACCGCTCGCCGCAAGTGCCCCAGCATCTCCGCGCGCAGTTCCTCATAGCGCTTGGCCTTGGAGGCCTGGCGCTTCAGCGAGTTCACCTGGCGCCCGACTTCTTCCAAGATGTCGAACACGCGTGAAAGGTTCTGCTTGGCGCTTTCCAGCTTCGCCTCAGCCAACCGTTTGCGTGTTTTGTACTTGCCGACGCCGGCGGCTTCTTCGATGATGGCGCGCCGGTCGGCCGGTTTGTTGGAGAGAATCTGGCCGATGCGGCCCTGCTCGATAATTGCGTAGCTCTCCGGCCCCAATCCGGTTCCTATGAACAGGTCCTGGATGTCGCGCAGGCGCGCCTGTTTGCCGTCGATCAGGTATTCGCTCTCGCCGGAGCGATACAGGCGGCGCGTGATGGTGATTTCGCCGGGCCGGCCATGGGCGCGATGCGCCGATGCATGCCCGTTGGCGTGGCCGTTTGAATGGCCGTTGGCCTCCCCCGATTTCGCGCCAACCAGGTGGGGTTGCAGCGCTTCCGGCTTAGGTACGTCCGGGTCGACCATGGTCAGGGTGACCTGTGCCATGCCCAGCGGTTTGCGCTCCCGCGTGCCGGCGAAGATTACGTCTTCCATGCGCGAACCACGCAGGCTCTTGGCGCTTTGTTCACCCAGAACCCAGGAAATGGCGTCGCTCAGGTTCGACTTGCCACAGCCATTGGGACCCACGATGGCCGCGATTCCGGAGCCGTGGAACCGCATCTCCGTCCGGTCATAGAACGATTTGAAACCTTGGATGTCGACGCGCTTGAGTTTGAGCAAAGCCTAGCCTCCCACACAATAGTGGACGTATCTCGGGGGGCAATCCAATCCTAAACCTAAAGCAGATCAAAGTAAAGCGTGTTGACCACCTAATCTTGGGGTGACTTGGAACCTACCCCAAGGGATAGTGGGTCGATCCTCGGAAGCCACGCATTGGTACGTATGACTCGAATGAATAGGGGAATCGTAATCGCTTGCGAAGGAGTGGCGCCTGGACGCGGGGTGAACCGAGGGCAGTCAAAGCCAGAGTGTCTGCAAAAATGCGGACGCCGACTACAGTATGCGGTCGATGACAACGGCGGCGATAGCCAACAAGAACACGCTAGCGCCGATGCGCATGCAAAGGGCCGGGAATGAAGTCCTTCTGCCTACACCACCAAGAAAGCTGAATCCGCAGGAATCGCACGCAGGGGCCGCCACGCTCTGAATGATCTTCCGGCAATTAGGGCACTGTTTCGCCATACTTTACCCCCTCCGAAGGGTAACTGTTCAACATCCGAGCTGCCGTCCACTGAGCCCAAGCGAGTCCGGTGCACGCTTAAGCCGCAAACTTCGCTCTCCGAATTCGATTCTAAGGCAAATCCCCTATCAGAATCAAGACC
>CAMAUG010000312.1 GCA_945861255.1 Candidatus Sulfopaludibacter sp. SbA3 | reverse complement strand
AGGCCCGGCATCCTCCACCAGGGGCCGAACGGCGGCGATACGAACGCCAGGTAGAACAACGCGAGCGCCGCTGCCGCGCACGCCAGCGCCAGCGCCGCGCCCAAGCCTTTCTTCTCCATCAGAACCGGCGCCAAGCGGGCCGCGGCGAGCAGCCCCATGATCAGGGCCACAAAGTACAGACCGACCATCCAATAGTCGGACGAGAAGTTGTGCCCCCAGGCGGGCACGATGGCTCCCGGGAAAGCGAACAACGTTCCGGACACGAAGAATCCGGCGAGCGCCTTGCGCGACCCGGGGGGCGCAAGCGTTCCGTATGCTGACGCGAGACGTGGCTGATTAGCCTGCATCTGCACCGCGGCGCCGAAACTCAGAATCTGGCTTCCCCCGCTTCGCCAAGTTTCACTTGAAGTTCCATGGCGCGCCCGCCTCTAAATATCTTAAGAGCCACCGTGTCTCCGGGCCGCTTGCGAGCGATGGCGCGGGTCACCGCGTCAGGCTCCCGCACCGGCTTCCCGTCGATGTCGGTAACAAAATCGCCGCCGATGCCCAGCCGCATGTTGCCGACCAGCACCACGTCGCGATACCCACGCAGGCCCGCCGCTTCCGCCGTGGAGCCGCGACCCACTTCCTGGATGAGCAACCCGCCGGTCGAAGGCAGCTTCAACTCTTCGGCCAGGTCTCCAGCGATAAACACCGTGGAGATTCCCAGCCGAGGGCGCCCGAAACTCTTGCCGGTACGATAATCTTCCAGCATCGCTTTGGCACGGTTGATGGGCATGGCGAAACCGATGCCTATGTTGCCGCCGCTGGGCGCGAGGATCGCGGTGTTGATTCCGATTACGTTGCCTTGCGAATCCAGAAGCGGCCCGCCGCTGTTGCCTTCGTTAATGGCCGCGTCGGTTTGCACCAATCCTTCCAGACGTGCATTTTCGCTGCGAATCTCGCGGCCAAGCGAGCTCACCACACCGGTGGTCAGAGTCCCGTTGTAGCCGAACGGGTTCCCAATGGCCAGGACCTTCTGGCCCACCTGGAGCGTGTCGGAGTCTCCTAATTTGAGGAACGGAAGTTTCTTGTTGCGGGGCTCGATCTGGATCAAAGCCAGGTCATCGGCCGGATCGCGCACCAGCACCTTGGCATCGAAGCGGCTTTGATCGGCGAACTTCACTTCGATTTTCGAACTGCCGCTGATGACATGGTTGTTGGTCAAAATGCGGCCATCGGTGGCGATCAGGAAGCCAGAACCCAGCGCACGCGTGGGCACCATCTCAAAGAAGAACGTCTGCTGATAGACGGTGCTGGTGATATACGCGACGCTGTCCTTGGCTGCCTTATAGACGTCGATGTTGTTCACTTCATCGGAGCCCAGGCCCGCCGAGCGCGCCACCGTGGGTCCGCTCCACAGGGGACCGTTGTCGCGCCGCAGGGGCGAGCTGGGCGAAGTAGTCAAGAAAACAAAACCACCCACTAGAACAAGTACGATCAGCAAAGTTCGCAATTTCATAGCTTCAAGCTCCGGAGCTTCTCATACACTTCCCGCACGCGCGCCCTAGTCTGCTCCTTCGATCCCGACGTATCGATCACGTAGTCGGCATATTTGAGTTTTTCTTCGAGGGGCATTTGCCGGCTGAGTCTTTCCAGCACCTCCTCGCGCGTGATGGCGTCGCGCGCCATGGCACGTTCGATCTGCTGCTCCCGGCCGCAGACCGCCACGACCAGCTTCGCGTAGTCCCGATAGCTGCCCGTCTCCATCATTATCGCAGCTTCCACAATCGCGATGCCATCGGGATGGGCAGCCTCATAGGCGGCCAGCAGTTGGCGCGTTCGTTCGCGGACGGGCGGATGCACCAGCGCATTCAGTTTGGCCAATTGTTCGGGATCGCGGAACACGATTTTCGCGAGTTTGCGGCGGTCAATGGCGCCGTCAGCATGCAGAATCGCCGGACCGAATTCGCGAACCGCGCCATCGTAGGCCTCCCCGCCCTGCTTCAGGACTTCGTGGCCCAGTTCATCGTTGCGAATCACCAGACAGCCGAATTCTTCGAAGGTTCGGCCCACAAAGCTTTTTCCGCTGGCCAGACCGCCGGTGAGTCCGACGCGCAACACGTCTAGGCCACCACCCCAAGATGGCGCTCGGCCAACTCAACGGTATTCCCCATCAGCATCGCGATCGTCAGCGGCCCCACGCCGCCCGGCACCGGAGTATAGGCGCCGGCGGTGCGCTCCACATCCAGCGGATGGACGTCGCCCACCACGGTCTTCCCCTTGGCGTCGAACTCGTCTCCGCGGCCCAGTCGAACGGCTTCGCCGCGATCGGTCACGCGATTGATCCCGACGTCGATCACCACCGCGCCCGGGGCAATAAATTCCGCCGTCACAAAGCCCGCCCGGCCAATTGCGGCGACCAGAATTTCGCCGGTGCGGCACACCTCTGGCAGGTTCACCGTTCGGGAATGGCAGATGGTGACGGTCGCGTTTTCATGCAGCAGCAGCAGCGCCATCGGCTTTCCCACAATGTCGCTGCGCCCCAGTACGACCGCGTGCTTTCCGGCGATCGGAATCTGGTAATACTTGAGCATCTCGATAATGCCGGCGGGCGTACAGGAGCGCGGCGCGGGACGTCCGGCCGCCAGATAGCCGACGTTGGTGGGATGAAAACCGTCGACGTCCTTATCGGTTGCGACGGCTTCCAGCACGCGCCGCGAATCCACGTGATTGGGCAACGGCATCTGCACCAGGATGGCATCGATATCCGCCCGCGCGTTCAGGTCATCCAACACTGCAACCAGTTCTTCCGTGGTAGTGGTTTCCGGGAGTATTCGTTTTTCGCCGAATATTCCAAGCTCACCGCACACCTTGATCTTGCTGCGTACGTAAATCTCCGAAGCCGGATCGTGCCCGGCCAGCACGACGGCCAGTCCGGGCGGCCGGCTGAGTCTCTGGATTCTGGGCTTGAGCTGTTCAAAAATACGTGCCTGAACCGGCGCGCCGTGAAGGATTTGCGGCATGTATTGTCGAGGATAACAGACGACTTGCGGTCTGGTCGTTATTTATCCTAAGCCCCAACCTGGAACAGGCGGGCTATTCCACGCGCCCGCCTTGGGCTTGCCGCGCTTGCCGCTTGCCGGTCCGTTGTCCAGTAGCCTGCGGATGCTGTACACTTGAACACGTACCCGGACCTTTTTGGTCCGCAAACACTCGATTGATACTGAGAAGGAGTTTTTCAATGCACCAGAATCGCTTTGCGATCGTTCTCACGCTGGCTCTCCTGGCCGGCACTTTTGCCCTGTACGCCGCCGAGCTGCCGCAGATCGGTCAGCAGGCTCCGGGCTTCACCCTGCCGTCGCAGGATGGCACCAACGTCAGCCTCAAGGATTTTTCCGGCAAGTGGGTGGTTCTGTACTTCTATCCGAAAGACAAAACCACGGGCTGCACCATAGAGGCCCACAACTTCCAGGTGGCTTTGCCGGAATACGACAAGAAGAACGCCGTCATCGTGGGCGTGAGCGTGGATTCATCGGAAAGCCACAAGGAATTCTGTGCCGAGCAGAGCCTGACATTCAAGCTGCTGGCCGACACGGAAAAGAAAGTGGTCGACATGTATGGCTCCACCAGGGAGATGAGCGGCAACAAACTGGCGGCCCGCAACACTTTCCTGGTAGATCCGAAAGGCAAAATCGCCAAGGTGTGGACTCAAGTCAACCCCAACAAGCACAGCGATGAAGTACTGGTGGAGTTGAGCGCGCTGACAAAGAAGTAAGCCGCATCACCGTTGTTAGCGAGAAGCCCGTGCGCCGCCGGCGTGCGGGTTTTTCTTTTCAACCCGACTGCTTTTCGGCGTGCCTGGCACGAAGGCATGGGCCATTCTGCGCATCGTTGCACGAGTGTCGCATCATTGTGTTCCCCCGGCGCGATTGATTTCAGCTGCGAGACAACTCGCCTGGAACGACGGCCAACGGCTCAATCCATCGGGCAATCAGTTCATTCAACCGGGGAGTGGGATGTTGTCCTCCCCAATCGGCTGCAATCAGTGCCGCGTCCGGGGATGGCACAAGTGACGGGCAACTGTTGGTCCAACCGCGACTCCGTGTTTGTCCAAATCGACAAGGCAGTGAATGAGTGGCGGTTCTCAATCGTCTGGGATCTTTGGTACGGTCCGCCGATGTCAGGGTTCGGACGGAGAGGGGTTCGCCACCGGCGGCCGGAGACGCAGGGGCGTAGGCGCCACAGGATCCGCCTTCACCTTAGGGTTCTGCCTACTGAATCACGTGTAACGCGCCCGCGCTCGCGGCGGCGGCGGCCGCTTCCGCACTGTCTGTCCTGACCGGGACTTGCAGTTCCGGCATCGGCTTGCCTTGAAATAGCTTGCTGGCAGGCTTGGCGATCCAGCGCGCCCAATTGTTCGCGCGGTTGCGTCGGGCACTGTCGGTGGCGATGCCGGTGCTTGCGTACATCTGCCGGTACAGTTTCGACAGCAGCACGAACGCCAGCCGCGCCTTCAGGTTCGTTGTGCAGCCCGAGCGCTTCCAGACCGAGCGCCAGTCGTAGAATCGGTCCCACACGCCTTGGGTGCGTTCCCGCATTTCGTCGGAAGTCATGGTCGGATGCGGCATGAACATCTTGGGCCGCTTCTCCGGCGGAATCAGCCAGTAACGGGTGATCGGCACGCCTTCCACCTTGGGAACGTCCGCGCCAAACGCCTTCTCCCACTTTTCAAAATCCACCGTGCCCGCGAAGGGCGTCAGCATGACGAACTGCGCGAAAGTGATTTCCGCGCGGTCCGCCAAGGCGCGCGTGGCCTCAAACGTGCCGGCGCGGTCGGTCGACA
>CAMAUG010000311.1 GCA_945861255.1 Candidatus Sulfopaludibacter sp. SbA3 | reverse complement strand
AGCGTTTTTGTTCGAGGGCGGCAAGGGACTCAGGCAATGGGCGCCTCCTATCCTAACGTATGTATACGTTAGGATTATACCTGCAAAAAAAGAAAACTGCCGGATCACACCTTGTGGGTCGCACACCCGCAAGCGGCGGCGCATTATCACGCTTTCCGCCGGAGTGTTACTGTTGGGGGTTACAGCGCCCGAACTTGGTATTCTTCCTTGGACGCCGGTTCGCGGCGACACGAATCCGGCTCCCGAGCTTGTGCACGTGCCCGCAACTTCGGTGTCGTCGTCATTCGCGACTCCCTGGATCGTTCCTGATCCACCGCCACTCGTTGGTTCCAGAGAGATCGCACCCACGGCAGCGCGCATTTCGATCAAAGCCTCCAACATCAGTTGGGTGACAGTGTGCGCCGATGGACGCAAGGTTTTCGAGCGGCTTTTCGAGGCGGGCACGGCCGCCGAAATTCCGTTTTCACGCCAGGTGACCCTGCGATCCGGCAACGCGGGAGCGTTGGAGATCGAAGTGGCGGGCCACGCCGTGGGCCCGATGGGTCCGTGGGGCGCCATCCGCATGATTAGAGCTACGCCCGAAGGCTATCAATTCGTAGCGCCAGTGATCGCGAGCGGTTGCGCCGCGAGCTAGCGGGGAGATCAGCGCCCTACCGAGTTTGAACTTCAGGTGGGAAGGCGACAACGTACTCCAAACAGATCGCTCCACTCGAACGATTCTTCGCGCCCATGAATGCTGCGGCGCATTTGCGAAATTTTCGGTGTTTGAGATGCGCGACGGTGATTTCGCGCGTGACGTTAGGACGCGCCTTCCGGCGTGTGGATGCGCGCGCGACGTATTTTACGTAGCAATTTTGTTACTGTGAGCGGAAACTTTTCTTTCGCGAGCTTGGGTTTGGCGCTATTTGCCGTCGGCATGGCCGCGATGAGAATGGCCTCAATTTCGCTTAAACGACTCGAATCGTCCGGCACGAATACGGAGAAGAAATTCCAGAAGTTGTAATAACGAGTGCTTGGATTTGCGGCATGCTGCCAGAGTCGGCTGCGAAGCTTCTTCGCTTGGCCCACGTAGTAGGGCACGTCGTCACGATAGAGAACGTAAACCCCAGGTTCGCCCAGAACCACTAGCTGCTTCTCATCCCGCAGGAATTTTAGATCATGGTCAAAAATTTCGCGCGGCCACATTCGTGCGTATCGAATCTTACTCTTCAGCGAGGGCAGAACGAACTCAGATTTCATGGCAAAAATCATATCAGGAGGAATGGGATACGGGCCACGGCGCATCACACCGCGCATCATAGTTGCGGCATAACGCTTCAACTTCGGGATCTCCTCACTTTGGGTGAGAAATGATCTTTTCGATGCGGTACGTGTCGTCGACAATGGTGAAGTAGAAACGCCAGTCCCTGGTTATGCGCGCTTGCCAGAGATCCTTGGCCTCGTCGTATTTCTTCGCGTGCAGGGATGGATGAAGGAGGTTGCCCAAGAGGAAACGAAGCTGCTTCTCAAGCGCTCGCTGGACGCCGGGAGGCGCATCCTTGAGAGAATCGATGGCGCGGTCCGATAAGACAACCTTCATGATTTGGTTGTCTTGGTTTTGCCGGCCTTTCGCTTGCGGATCTCGCTACGAAGGAATTTGACGGCGTCGCCGGCCGTTTCAAAGGGACCGTAGTAGGGGCCCTTCGCGGCGTCCTCCAATTGAGCGTCAATCGCGCGCCGCTGGGCGGGCGTGTACTCGTCATCCGCTGAGGGGAGCTTGGGGATGATGCTAATGATTCCGCCGGACACCTTGAATTCCAAACGTGCGCCCGGTTTAATGCCGGCCCGACGGCGGACGCTGGCGGGCACGACAAGGCCTGCCGCATTGTTCTTGACGGTGACGATCATGGAAGTCGGCTCGTACTGCTTGCACTGGCAGTGTAGCATCCGCTGCCGAACCGTGCACAACCGGAAAAGCCGGCCTCATGAGCCGCGCGAGTTTATTCGGGCGTAACCGGACGATGTCCGGGAGACGTCACATCGCCCCCGCTTCCCGGCCGATTTCGACGAAGTTCCAGGAAGAATCACCCGCGCGGGATAGCGCGAACTGCTCTTAGCGTCCTGACGACCCAAACCCGCCTGCGCCGCGCTGGGAATCGGTGAGGTCTTCGCCCTCCACCCACTCCACGGCCTGATAGCGCGCCACCACCAATTGCGCGATGCGGTCGCCCTTTTCGATGACGTAATCGGCTGTGCCCAGGTTGAACATCACCACGCGGATCTCTCCGCGGTATCCCGGATCAATCGTACCGAAATTCACCGTGACGGAATGCTTCAGCGCCATGCCGCTGCGGGGCCGGACTTGAGCTTCGTAGCCGGGCGGTAGTTCGATGGCGAGTCCGGTGGGCACACCTTGCGCGGCGCCGGGCGAAAGCACCACGCGCTCGACGGCACGCAAATCCATGCCGGCGTCTTCGGCGGGACCGTGAGCGTAGGAGGGCGGCACGGCGTCCGGATGGACCCTTTTGATGCGGATGCTGAGCGCAGAGGATGTCAATGCGGAGTTCATAACCGGGGTCGCCATTGGTTTATGATAACCGTTTGAGCTCACCACAACCTCCTCGCGTCTTGGCCGTCGCGCCCATGCCTCCGGAAAAAATCGCCTTCGCTCTGGCGCGCTATTCGCGCTCGCCCGATTCCATTCGCGATTCCATCGAATGGGTACGCACGCACGACTCGGCCAAGTTTCTGGAAAGTTTCTATTTCCAGTACGGGCACGCTTCCATCGCGGACTTGGGCCACGTGGTGCTGTGCTTTGAAGGTATTTCCGAATTGGCGGCGACCGAAGCTGAAGACGAGCAGCTGTGGGACGGGCAGGCGCGGTCCTCGCGGTACCAGGATTTTTCTCGCTCGGGATTCGTGACGCCTCCCGAGTTCGACGGCGAACAGGCCGCCATTTACACCACGGCGGCGCAACGGCTGCTGGATGCCTATCATCATATTCACGGCAGCGTGCTGGAACATCTCACGGAAAAGCTCCCGCGCCCGGAAGACATGAAACCGGACGCCTACCAACGCAACATCGCGGCGCGTGCGTTCGACGTCGCGCGCTACACGCTATTTTTCGGGATTCCGACCGGCGTGGGGCAAGTCACCAGCATTCGGACCTTGGAGCGGCAGATCCGCCGGTTGAAAGCGTCCGAGTACGCCGAGATTCGTGATTTAGCGGATGAGATCGCGAAGGCCTGCGCGGAGCCGCCCGCCTGCGTGTGGGACGAGAAGACAGCGGGCGAACCGCTGGCGCCCACGTTGGCGCGGCACGTGGACGCCGACGAACATGCCGCGCAATCGCGCACGGATCTGGAATGCTGGGCGCGCCAGAACCTGCCGCCGGCTTCGGGCGCGCAGCCCGACGCTGTCGATCTGCTGAAGCCCACCGGCACGCACGCCGAGATCGCCGCCACGCTGCTCTATCCGGTGACGGACCGTCCGTTCCGGGAATTGTATGCGATCGCTCGCGATTGGTCCGCCGCGCAGCGCAATGAGGTGATCGGGGTGGCACTCAAGTCGCGCACGCGCCGCGATGAACTCCTGCGTGGATTCCGGGGAGGCCTGTACGCCTACGACATCGTCATGGACATCGGAGCCTATCGTGATATGCACAGGCACAGGCGCTGCCAGCAGTACCGGCAGGCGTATTCGGGGAAGCTGGGATTCGATACGCCGCAAACGTTGATTGACGCCGGCGTTCAGGCATCCTATGACCACGTGATGACGGAAACGCTGGCGGCGATCGCGAGCCTGCCGGAGCCGGGGTCGCACTACCTGCTGCCGTTCGGAGCGCGCTCGCGCTTCCTGTTCAAAATGGATTTCGCGGAAGCCGAATATATCTCCAGGCTCCGCAGCGGCGTCAAAGGACATTTCAGCTACCGCCAGGTGGCCTGGGAGATGAAGCAGAAGATGGAGCAGGTGGAGCCGGAACTGGGCCGCCTGATGGAAGCCACGCCCCCGTGGGTGGAAGACCCGCTCAAGCGCTAAGACTGGACTGTATGGTGGCTTCGAGGTCAGCGGGTGACATCCCAGTTGCTCGTTCGGTCAGGGTCTGGACTGTCAACCCCGCACCGAGACGAGTCTTTCCAAGGTATCGAGACACGAGCCTCCGGTTTATTTTCACTCCGGCGTTTATAAGTACACGGATCCTGCCACCGATTTCCCGGGCCAGGCTTCGCGCGAGATTTCTGTGAGAATTTCTCCCTGTGTTCCGCACCATTTCGCAGAGGATTCTCCCACATGCAATCCACCGAACGCGCGCGCATGATTCTGCAGACGCTGCAACAAATGGAAAAGCAATTCGGCAAGGGCGCCGTGCTGCAATTGGGTTCCCGCAACGCCCTGCCGGTGAACGTAATCCCCACCGGGGCGCTCTCGCTTGACGCCGCTCTGGGCGTCGGCGGGTTTCCGCGCGGGCGGGTGGTGGAAGTATTTGGGCCGGAGTCCTCCGGCAAGACCACGCTCGCGCTGCATTTGATCGCGCAGGCGCAGGCGGAGGGCGGCACCGCGGCTTTTATCGACGCCGAACACGCGCTGGATCCCACCTACGCGCGGGCGCTGGGCGTGGACATCGATAATCTGCTGATTTCGCAGCCCGACTACGGTGAACAGGCGCTGGAGATCACCGGCGCACTGATTGCGTCGAACGTGGTGGACGTGCTGGTGGTGGATTCCGTGGCGGCGCTGGTGCCCAAGGCGGAGCTCGAAGGCGAAATGGGCGATAGCTTCATGGGCCTGCACGCGCGCCTGATGTCACAGGCCATGCGCAAGCTCACGGCAGCGTTGTCGCGCGCCAATGCCTGTCTGATCTTCATCAACC
>CAMAUG010000310.1 GCA_945861255.1 Candidatus Sulfopaludibacter sp. SbA3 | reverse complement strand
GACAGAAGCCGTGCCCGTCATGGCCGGCGGATTGCTCTACACGCCGACACGCGATAGAACCATCGTCGCGCTGGAGCCGGAAACGGGCAAGGAAGTGTGGAAGTTCAATCTGGGTAGTGCCGCTGCGCCGTTGCGCGGCGTTACCTATTGGCCGGGCGACAAAGAAAACCCCGCGCGAATATTCGCCGCGGCCACCGACGGCCGCTTGCTGGCAATTGATGCGAAGACCGGCAAGCTATCCCCTGGTTTCGGCACTGAAGGCGCAGTGAACCTGCGCGCCGGTGTCACGGAAAAATTCCCCAGGCTGCCGTATCTGGTAAGCACCCCAGGCGTCGTTTACAAGAATCTGATCATTACGGGCGCGCGCGGGCAGGAAGACAATCCGGATGGCCCGGCGATGGATATCCGCGGCTGGAATCTGCGCACGGGCGCGCTGATGTGGACATTCCACACCATTCCGCATCCCGGCGAGGTGGGCTACGAGACGTGGCCCAAAGACAACTGGGTGACGGCGGGATCGCCCGCTCCGTGGGGCGCGGCAACCATCGACGCGCAGCGCGGATTGATCTTCTTCCCCATCGGGCAGCCGGCCTCGCAATACTACGGCGGCGCGCGGCACGGGACCAATCTGCATTCTTCCTCCATCGTCGCTCTGGAGGCGGCCACCGGCAAACTGCGGTGGTCCTTCCAGATGACGCATCACGATTTGTGGGATTACGATGCCGAGGCCGCTCCCACGTTGATGGAGATCACGCGTGGGGGCAGAAGGATTCCCGTGGTGGTGGCGGTTTCCAAGGCCGGTTTGATGTATTTCCTGGAGCGCGATACCGGCAAATCCGTGTATCCGGTGGAGGAACGGCCCGTGCCCCAAAGCGATGTGCCCGGCGAACAGAGCTGGCCGACGCAGCCCTTCCCCACGAAGCCGCCGCCGCTATCGCGGCTGGGCATCCGGCCGGATGAGGTTTTCACGGGCGAACCCGAGCATGAGAAATTCTGCCGGGATCTGGTGGAGAAGATCGGCGGTGTTCACAATTTGGGTCCTTACACTTCTTATAGCCACAAGGAGTTCCGCATCATATTCCCCGGACAGCAGGGCGGGCCGAACTATGGCGGCGTTGCGGTGGACCCGGCGCTTGGGTATGTGTTCGTGAATTCGCGCGACCTCGGCGGCATGGGGCGTCTGGAAAAGTCCGCGGCCGGCGATCCGGTGGCGTACCGGCGCTTTAGCCCTTTGGGCCCCGGCACGTATTACAGCCGCTTCTGGAATCCAGATAGGCAATTGCCGTGCCAGCAGCCGCCGTGGGCGCACCTGATCGCGGTGAACGCGAGTACGGGCGATTTCGCATGGAAAGTTCCGTTGGGTACCAGCGACGTGCTCGAAGCCGAGGGGATTCACAACACCGGCGCGTTTGGACAAGGCGGGCCCATGGCAACCGCGGGCGGCCTGGTGTTCATCGCCGGCACATCGGATGCACGTTTGCGGGCTTTCGATTCACGCTCTGGAAAGCAGTTGTGGGAGACCAAGCTCGATTCCGAAGGCCACACCAACCCGATGACGTACATGGGACGCAACGGCAAGCAGTACGTGGTGATTGTGAGTTCCGGCGTCAACGCGTTCGCGCTGGAGTAGGGTTGAGGAATACGAGACCCATACCTTACCCATACCTTAGAACTGATGTGGGGGCGGCGCGTACTGGCGGCGCCTTGGGTTTCTGCCCCACGGACGGCCGCTCCACGCTAGAATAAAGTTCTTACTTCCATGCCCCAAGCCCAAACCGTCATCGACGCCGCGGCGCGTGTCCTAGCCGACGCCCGTACGCGCAAAATCCAGATCGCGAACTTGCCGGAGTCATGCCGACCGACGGACATCGACGCCGCTCTTGCCATCCAAAAACGCACTCTGGAGATGATTGGCGAAAAAAAGGGCGGGTGGAAATGCGGCATGCCGGCTAGGCCGGGCATGGTGATGTTGGCGCCGGTGCCGGCCGGCTCGATTTACACCACGTCGCCCATAGCAGTCGTGGGCGTGCCGGGCAGGATCGAGCCTGAGATCGCGTTCGTATTCGCGCGTGATATTCCACCCCGCGCCACCGAATACACGGGCGAAGAGATCCTCGCCGCCGTGGGCGATATCCGGTTTGTTCTGGAGCTGATCGGCGCGCGTTACGTCAACATCGCTGACGTGACCTATCACGAACTGCTAGCCGATTGCTACAACAACTACGGCCTGTTCCTGGGGCCTTCGGTTCCTCGCGCGCTGGATGGGCCAGTCGAAGCGCTGCACGTGAAGATTACGGGCCCCGGCGGCGCGATCGTCGATGCCGTAGGCAAGCATCCGGCAGGCCATCCCATGAATTCTTTGTCCTGGCTGGTGAACTATCTCTCCACCCTTGGCGAGACGGTGAAGGCTGGGCAGGTGATCACGACGGGCTCTTACGCCGGGATCGTGGAAGTGCCTGTGGGGGTGCCGTTGCGTGTCGAGCTCGGCAGCCTGGGCATCATCGACGTGGAATTGACTACCGCCCAGCGGTAGATATTTCCGGTACTTCCGCCGCGCGAACCTCAGCGCAAGCAGTCTAATCCATTTATTTTTAATGGGATATAACGATGGCCTTCCATGTGGCCCTCACCGTGCTTCTTTCCGGAGCGTTAGGCCGAATGGGCCGGAAAGAGACACAAGAATATGGATACCCCGCAACTGGACGCTCCCCATCGCAAAGGACACAAAGCCGCTTTAGTGGCGTTGGGAGCTGGCTTGGCCGCCGCGCTGGTGGGCGATGGTTACCTGTTGGTGCAGACCCATCATCTGCATGACGAAATCGCACGGACGCAGAACGGCGCGCAGGCGCAGATTTCGAAGCTCAGCGACGTGACGCACACGCAGCTCAAGCAGCAGAACGACCGCTTCGATCTGATTGCGCAGCAGGTGAAGGGCGTGGACGCCAATACGAATGCGGCGATCCAGCGCGCCCGCATGGATGCGCGGAAACAGAGCGAGGAGATGAGCCGCAAGGTGAACGAACAGCACCAGAAGGTCTCCGGTGAACTCGCGCAATTGAACGAATTCAAGGATACGGCCGCGTCGCGGTTCACCGCGGTTTCCGGCGACGTCGATGGCGTGAAGGCCAACGTCGAAACCGTGAAAGCGAGTGTAGCTTCCACCCAATCGGAACTTGAGAAGAACACTTCCGAGATCCGTGCCGACATGAAGCGCGTGGTGGGCGACATGGGCGTGATGAGCGGCTTGATCGCCACTACCGGGAAGGATCTGGATGCGCTGCGCGCACTGGGCGAACGCAATTACTTCGAGTTCGATCTGACGAAGTCGCTGGGACCCAAGCGCGTGGGCGACGTCACCATTGTGCTCAAGAAATCCGACGTGAAGCGCAACCGGTTCACTCTCGAAGTTCTGGCCGACGACAAGCGCGTGGAGAAGAAGGACAAGACGATCAATGAGCCCGTGCAGCTTTATGTGGCCGGCAATTTGCAGCCCTATGAGATCGTGATCAACCAGGTCAAGAAGGACCAGGTGTCCGGCTATCTCGCGACGCCGAAGGTCAAACTGGCTCGCCGCTAGTCTCGTTTCCTCCCTAGCGGAACGCGCGCGCCTTCCAGCTTCCCGGACGGCGCGCGCTTTTTTTCTGGCGCGGCGCTGTGTTGTTAGGCTAAATGCCCCGCTTCATCAAGCCGTGTTTGGTGAGGAAGGCGCGGATTTCGCTGTAGAGCGCCGGATACTCGCTGGCTTTGAAGTTGCCGTGTCCGCCGCCTGAGACCGTTAGCAGCTTGTTTGGCACTCCTGCTTTTTCGAGCGCCGCATGCAGGCGAACGGAATGACTGTAGGGTACGGTGCCGTCCGCGTCGCCCTGGATCGAAATCACGGGCGGAACGCCTGGGCGCACGTAGGTGAGCGGCGATACGCGCCGGGCGATTTCTTTCCGGTTTTCCAGTCCGCCCAGCCATGTTGCTCCGAAAATTCTTCTGTTCGGACCTTCCATCACGTCGGCGACGTCGCTGACTCCGTACCAGTTCACGACGGCCGCGACCTTCAATTCCTCCGGGCCCCAATAGACGTTCCCGGCTTTCCCGCCGGGGCAATGGCCGTCCAGCCCCGCCGAGGAAGGAATCATGGCCGTGGTCAGCGCCAGATGTCCGCCCGCGGAGCCACCGGACGTTACGATGCGCGTAGTGTCGATGTTGTAACGCTTGGCGTTCTCGGTAACCCATCTCAGCGCACAGATGCCATCTTCCACCGCCGCGGGCGCCAGAGCGACCGCCGCCATGCGGTATTCCACATTCACTACGTTCCAACCCATTTCGAAGTACGGCATCAAGCTAAAGACGCTTGATTCCTTGGTCCCCTGCACCCAGCCGCCGCCGTGAAAGAACATCAGTGTGGGCTGCGGCGCCGAGTTATCGCGCGATTGATAAATGTCGAGCTTGACCTGATAGTTTTCCGCGGTCAGGTAGGTGATGTTGGGGATCACGCGATACTTGGCTTGAAGTTCCGCCACGAATGAGGCGGTTGACTGGGCGAGCGCAACCGGCGAGAGCGCGGCAATGATAACAATGACAACGGCGACGCAAATGGCTGTTGAGAATTTACGCATGGGCCTCTTCCTAACCGGAATTTTCTTTTGGCTCCGGACAAGGCAAATGTACACTTGTCCGGCTCTCCGCGTCAATTCACCGAATCGGCTGTTGCTGCCGGTAGGTGGATCAGTCCCCGAGCGGACTTCAAATTGCCCCCCAGGGCGATGGGGTACGGGCGAGCATTGGACCGCGGAGTTTCGAAACCGATCGAAGTCCGTTAGTCGGTGTACTCTGAAAGTGGTGCTACTGTTTGTTCCAGT
>CAMAUG010000309.1 GCA_945861255.1 Candidatus Sulfopaludibacter sp. SbA3 | reverse complement strand
GAACCGTCAATCCGTGTTTTCCGCGGTGTTCCATTCGCGGCCCCGCCCGTGGGACCCCTGCGTTGGAAGCCGCCGCAGCCAGTGACGCGGTGGCGCGGTGTTCGCAAAGCGGATCAGTTTGGCGCGCATTGCGTTCAGGCACGGCTATTCGACAACATCGTTTTCCGGGGCGCGGCTATGAGTGAAGATTGCCTCTATCTGACCGTCTGGACACCCGCGAAATCCGCCCGCGAACGCCTTCCGGTTTACGTGTGGTTCTATGGAGGCGGCTTTGGCGCGGGCGGGGGCGATGAACCCCGGTATGACGGCGAGAGCTTCGCGAAGCAGGGAATTGTCGTCGTGAACGTGAATTACCGGCTGGGAGTGCTCGGCTTCTTTTCCCATCCCGGCCTCACTCAGGAATCTCCGCAGAAAGCTTCGGGCAATTATGGACTGCTGGACCAGGCCGCCGGGCTGGAGTGGGTGCGCAGGAATATCGCGGCATTCGGCGGGGACCCTGGCCGAATTACCATCGGCGGCGAATCGGCCGGGTCATTGTCGGTGAGCGCGTTAATGGCATCGCCGCTTTCCCGTGGATTGCTTCATCAGGCGATCGGTGAAAGCGGAGCGTTCTTCGGTTCCGTGGGCGGGCGCGGCATGGTGAGTCTGGCGGAAAGCGAAAAAACAGGCGCCGCGTTCGCCGCGGATGCCGGAGCAAAGTCTTTGGCCGACCTGCGCGTCATGTCAGCGGAAGATCTATTGGGCGCGGTGGCGAAACAGAACCGGGGTTTCGCCTTCTGGCCCAACGTGGATGGATATTTTCTTGCGCAGGATGTCGCGACGATTTACGAGGAGGGCAAACAGAGTAAGATTCCGCTGCTGGCCGGTTGGAACGCCGATGAAATCCGGATGAGTGTTGTGCTGGCCAAAGAGAAACCGGATGCGAAGGCCTTCCTGGAGCAGCTACGGCGGCAGTTTAAGGATCGTGCGGCGGAGGCGCTCCGAGTCTACCCGGCGCGGGACGACGAACAGGCTCTACGCTCCGCTGGGGATCTTGCGAGCGACAACTTTATTGTCCACGGCACATGGAAATGGATAGAGATGCAGGTCCGCACCGGGAAGCCTGTCTATCGTTTTCAGTTTGACCGGGACGTTCCCATTCCGGAAGCGCGCCGCGCGCTCGGGCTCAAGACGGTTGGCGCCGCGCACGCTGCCGAGCTGGAGTACGTCTTTCAGACCTTTGATCATAAAAAGGCCGATTGGCAATCCGCTGATCACACGTTGGGCCGGGCGATGAATTCCTATTGGGCCAACTTCATCAAGACCGGAAACCCGAATGGCCCTGGGCTGGCTGAATGGGGGGACTTCGGTACGACGCGCGAAGTGATGCATCTGAACATCGAGAACCGCTCCGCGAAAGAAGAAGACCGCGAGCGCCACGAATTCGTCGATTCCGTGGTGACTGCCGGGCACTCGCGATAGTTGCGTCAGGCCGTCTCACCGCGCGCTTGAACAACCGCCGCTTTCGACGGGCGCTCATACACCCGTGTCATGATGGTTGAGTTGGGCAAGAATCCTCTCCTTCCGATTTTCCTGATCGTAGCGGTTGATGTCCTGGGCCTCACGCTGATGATCCCTCTGCTCCCGTTCTATGCGGAGAAGTTGGGGGCGTCGCCGGTACAAGTGGGTTGGCTGATCGGCGTCTACGCGCTGTTCCAGCTTTTTTCGGGCCCGCTGCTCGGCCGCATGAGCGATCACACGGGCCGTAAGCCGCTGCTGATCGCCAGCCAGATCGGCACGCTCATCGGATTCCTGATCACGGCGTTTGCCCCGTCGCTGTGGCTGGTGTTTCTGGGCCGCATCATCGACGGCGCCACGGCCGGCAACTTGACGCTCGCGCAGGCTTATATCGTCGACGTAACCAAACCGGAAGACCGCGCGAAATCGTTCGGCATCATCGGCATTGCGTTCGGGTTGGGCTTTCTGGTGGGTCCCGCCGTCTCGGGCTTTCTCGCGCAGTTCGACTACCGCTACCCGATGTTCGCCGCAGCGTTCATGTCCTTCACCAGCATTCTTGCCACCACGTTCCTGCTGCCGCCGAATCGCGCCGGCCATCCCCGGGCAGGTGTTGCGGGTCCCGCGGGACGGCGGCTTTCCATCGTGCAGTGGGGCGAATACGTGCGTTACTTTAAGCAGCCGGAAGTGGCGCCCATGTTGTGGCAATTTCTCGCGTTCACATTTTCCTTCTCCATGTTCATCGCGGGATTCCCCCTGTTCTGTGAGCGGCGCCTGACGTGGAACGGCCAGCCTTTCGGACCCGAGCAGACCGGCTACACGTGGGCCTACGTGGGCTTTCTCGGGATTTTTTTGCAAGGGCCGGGATTGGGACGGCTGGTCAAGCGCTTTGGGGAGCGCGCGCTGAATCGCGTGGGGTTTTCCGCGTATATCGTGGGCTACCTACTCATGGCCTTCACGTACTCGATCCCTATGTTGATGCTGGCCGGCACAGTGATGGTGTTTGGAGGCCTGGTGCGTCCCACGCTGACCAGTCTGATTTCTCACGCAACGCCGCGCGACGAGCAGGGTGTGGTGATGGGCCTGACGCAATCGATCAATTCAATTTCGCAGATTGCCGCGCCGCCGCTCGCCGGGCTCATGATCGAGCACAGTCTACTGAGCGGCTGGGGGCTGGTGGCCGGGCTGGTGGCCGCGGCCGGACTGGCGCTGGCAACGCACTCCGCGCGCCTTCCACAGCGGGCCACCGTCGAAATCGACACCTAGTACCTATCGCTGTCCGAACCCCTCTGACGATCAATACATTGAAAGGTATCCGTGTGAATCCAATTCAGGTTTTCGCCTGTGAGGCCCAGCCGATTGTCGTTGAAGGACTAGCTAAAATCCTGGCGGAAACTAGTGAGTTTATCTTGACCGGATCAGCGAGGTCCCTACGAGACGCGCTGGACGCGATTCGCGCGGAGTGTCCTGACATCGTGCTGGTGGATCAGGGGCCTGGACTCAAACTGGTGTTCCAGTTTATCGCCGACGTCAGGAGTATATCGCTGGCGTGCCAACCCGTGCTGTGGGTGAACGACTTGGCCGAAGTCGATTGCTTTCGCGCGTTGCAACTGGGCGCACGCGGCATTTTGAAAAAGACCGCGCCGGTCGCTGCGATGCTGGAATGCCTCACCACGGTGAACCGCGGCGAAGTGTGGATCGAGAACCTGCTCAGGGAGCAGGCGATGGGAAGCGGCCGGCATACGCCAGTGCGCTTGACGCCACGCGAAAAACAAATTGTGCATCACATTTGCGCCGGAATGAAAAATAAGGAAATCGCCGAGGCGCTCACCATTACCGCCGGAACCGTCAAAGTTCATCTGATGCACATCTTTGAAAAGACCGGGGTGAAGGACCGCTTCGAACTTGCGGTGCACGGCCGCAGGCTGTTGGGAGTGGAGCGCGTTCACGAGATGAAGAGAATCGAAGCCTTGCCGGAAGCCACGCCCGCCTAAGGGAACAAGGTCCCGGCATCTGCGCATTCCCCGGCCAGTGCTTCCAAGGCGGAGTGCAGCACTCGGACCCCAGTTGGGCCGTCTTAACCCGCTCCTGCTACCATGGGATTTCCCTCTCATGCTCAGGTTTGAAACAGCGGGTGAATCCCACGGGGAATGCCTTGTCGCCACGTTGACGGGGCTGCCTGCGGGCGTTCCCGTGTCACTTCCCGCGGTCGACCGCGAGTTGTGGCGGCGCCAGCAAGGCTTCGGGCGCGGCGGGCGCATGAAGATCGAAACCGACCGCGCGCACATCGTCAGCGGCGTGCGGCACTCGCGGACAATCGGGTCTCCCATCGCGATTCTACTCGAAAATAAGGACTGGAAGAATTGGACCGAAGCGCTGCCTGTTGAAGACATCGACGGCGGTGAAGATAAAAAGAAACCGGTGACGCGGCCGCGGCCGGGTCACGCGGATCTGGCCGGATCCATCAAGTACAATTTCCATGACGCCCGGTACATATTGGAACGCGCCAGCGCGCGCGAAACCACGGCACGCGTAGCCGTGGGCGCGCTTGCCAAAGCGTATCTGGCGGAGTTCGGCATCGGTGTATTGAGCCATGTGATTCAAGTGGGTGAAGCGAAATTGGGGCGCCTGGCCTCATGGCAGGAACTGGTTGCATTGAGTGGGCGCGATGAAGTGTTGTTGGGCTGCGTGGACGCAGAGGCGGAACAGCGCATGAAGGCCGTGGTGGATCACGCGTACAAGACCGGCGATACTGTGGGCGGCGTTTTTGAAGTGGTGGCGCACGGCGTTCCAGTGGGCCTGGGTTCGCACATCACCTGGGACTCGCGCCTGGATGGCAAACTTGCGCAGGCGATTGTTTCCATGCAGGCGGTGAAGGGCGTGGAGGTCGGGTTCGCGGCGGAAGGCTCGGCGTCGTTCGGATCGAAAGTGCAGGATACCATTCACTACGACAAGCAGGGCCGCCATTTCACGCGCGGCGCCAATCGGGCGGGCGGGCTGGAAGGCGGCATGACCAATGGCCAGGATATCCTGGTGCGCGGGATGCTGAAACCGATTTCCACGCTCCGCAAACCGCTGGAGAGCGTGGATCTGGCGACGCGCGAGCCAGCGCTGGCGGCCTACGAACGTAGCGACGTCGCGGTGGTGCCCGCCGCGGGAGTCATCGGCGAAGCCATGGTGGCGCTAGTGCTGGCCGGCGCGATGATCGAAAAATTCGGAGGCGATTCGCTTTCCGAAGCCAAACGCAACTACGCGGGATATCTGGAACAGGTGAGAGACTTCTGATGGTTTATCCGATCGTCAAATATGGACAGCCGGTGTTGGAACGGCGTGGGGAAGACATCGTGGAATTCGGTACGCCGGAGCTCCAGCAACTCATCGAAGACA
>CAMAUG010000308.1 GCA_945861255.1 Candidatus Sulfopaludibacter sp. SbA3 | reverse complement strand
TTCTTCGCTCAAGACATTGCTCACATCGACGGAGGTTAATCCCCCGTCAGGGTCAATGTCCTGGCTCAGCTATCTCGTTGGCCGGTTTTCAGGTGGCCACCTATGGCCGGTTTTGGGTGGCCACCGAGGGCAGCGGCACCTGAATGATGAGCGCAAGGTCGCCAAGGGCTACCGCTGAGGTCATGGCTGAGACGACCAGCAGGATAATCAAATATGACTTCAGTTGTTCGTGCTGAGCCGTCTCGATGTATTCAGGCAGAATCTCGGCTTTGACGGCCTTGAGCAGGTCCGGCGGAATATCTGCGCTAGTGCCCAGCGTTTCCAGTTGCCGTTTAATGTCGAGGGTCGCGTTCAGCGTCTGGTGGAGGTTTTTGATGTTGCCGTCGAGGCGGTCTCGGAGTACGGTACGCTTTGCCTCAATCGGTATCTCTACCTCGATGCGATTTCTCAGGGCCGTGATTTGTTCCGATATTTGAGTGACCTCCGACCTCTTCTCGCGAAGCTCTTCTTCGGTCAGATTTTTGTCGATGTTCTTCTCCGCTTGCTGGAATAAGAACTGGTTGATCCGATTCGTCGCGCGTGCCTGGCGCCAAGCGATAACACCGAGAATGGTGCCGACGGCAGCAACCGAAAAAGCAAGGACTTGAAACCAAGGACTCGTTGCAAATTCCCAGAGTGTTGACGTCGGTGGCATACCTTATTGTTCTTACTGTAGCTAAGACACAACGGCAGCGGTTCTGGTAAGCGGTGTTCGCTGAGTGCATAAGCAGGCTGGTTCGGTTCGTTGGTGGTGTAGACAGCGAACGATTCGGACGGCAGCGCTATACGCTTCGATCAGAACTTCGGCCATTAGCACTGTGCGCGGGCGATTTCTCAATCAAAAAGCGGGTGGATATAAAAGTCCACCCGCTGCAAAAACGGAGACACACTCCCCTCTCAGGAAAAGGATGCGCTCAAAAATACTGGAGATAAACGGTTAAAGTGAAGCTAGCAGCTGCCGAAGTTCTTCGCCGGAAAGTTGATCCGGCTGTTTGCCAACCGGCACATTTGCGACCCGCGCCCATATCCTGCGTCCCAGTCGTGTCAGGCATTCCGTTGCGGCCTCCCGGCCTGGTTCGTCGCCATCCAACATCACGATGACGCGTTCACACTTTGCGGCCAGCAATTGCTCCTGAACTTCAGAGAGCGAACAGCCCATCAGCGCCAGACAACATCCTCAGACGCAGCATTAGCCCAAAGCTAAAAACCGTTGGGCTGGCCTGGGTGAACTTCCAGGTGATGCGTCGAACACATTCGACGCTAATGAACGATATGGGGGTAGAAGGGAAGCTTGTGGCCGACCAGCTCGGACATTCCCTCGACGTCAACCAAAACATCTACACCAAGTCACCGGTCGAGCGGCGGAAGACGGCCGTCGATCAGCTGGAACGCTCGCTGGTGATGTAAACGGAGTACAACGGAGTACAGGGTGGAAGCGGTGGCGCCTAAGTGCTTGATTTCTTGGAGCGGGAGACGGGACTCGAACCCGCGACGTCCAGCTTGGGAAGCTGGCATTCTACCACTGAATTACTCCCGCCCAGTGGGAGCCGTGGACAGCCTCAATATAGCACGGCGATACGGATCGCCGCCCGTGTATCGCTCAAGTCACTCACCTCATCCCACGCCTGCGAAACCTCATTTGTCCCGGCCGTCACGCGTTCGCAAAATGCCGATGATTCGCTCATGCCAGTTCGCGGTGCCGTTCCCCGTTTTTTGTAGCTTGCTAAAATTGTTCCGTTGCCTCCCGTCACGAAAGCGCTCACTCCACGCCAGTTCTTTGGCCGCAAAGGACTGCTCTCGGAGTGGCATGCGCACTACGAATTCCGTCCCGGCCAGCTTGCCATGGCGGAAGCGGTGGATTCCGCCATCGTCGAAAAGAAGCACTTGATCGTCGAGGCTGGCACCGGCACCGGCAAGACGTTGGCTTACCTGGTGCCGGCGATTCTGTCCGGGAAGCGGGTGGTGATCTCCACCGGCACCAAGAACCTGCAAGAGCAGCTCTTCTTCAAAGACATTCCGTTTCTAGCCGAGCACCTTCTCAAGCAAAACCTGGGCCCCGTGCGCGCCTGTTACATGAAAGGCCGCGCCAATTATGCCTGCCGCCAGAAGATCTACGACGCTGAGAAGGAGCCCGTACTCGACGGACTGGACGAAGTCGCTGACCTCCAAATCATACGCGAGTGGGAGAAGAGCACGGAAACCGGTGACCGCGCCGAAATCAAGACGCTGCCGGAAGCGAGCACGGCGTGGGCCAAGATCGATGCGCGCGGCGATCTGTGCACTGGCCAGAAATGCCCGCAGTTTGAGCGCTGCTTCATCACGCTGATGCACCAGCGGGCGCAGGCAAGCGACCTGATCATTGTCAATCACCACCTGTTCTTCGCGGATCTCGCCGTGAAGGAGGGCGAGATGGGCGGCATCATCCCGGACTACAACGCCGTGATTTTCGACGAAGCGCACGAAATCGAAGACGTCGCCGGGCAATACTTCGGCGTCAACGTCTCCAGCTATCAGTTCGAGGAATTGGCCCGAGATGTGGCGGCGCTGGCGCACCGCAAGGAATTCGGCTCGCAGGAGCTGGACCGCACGCTGGTAATGATGGGCGAGCGCGCGTCGTACTTTTTCGCGCTCTTCGGCGCCGCGGAAGGGCGCTCCGGGTTCCGCGCGCAGGAAGCGTTCCTCATCGAAAACGAGGAGATCTACCGCGATGTTCTGGCTGGTCTGGAACTGGTGGCGCTGCAACTGGAGTTGCTGCGCGCCGCTCCCGAAGAAGCGATCCCGTTGATCGCGCGGGCGCGGGAACTCGCGCGGCGATTGCAGTTCTGGATGGAATCGCGCGACCGCACTTACGTTTACTGGATTGAGCGGCGCGGGCGCGGGACCTTTCTGCAAGCCACGCCCATCGATGTGTCGTCCCTGCTCGACGAAAAACTGTTCGACCGCCTCGAAACCGCGGTGCTGACGTCTGCCACGCTGGCGGTGGCCGGCGAATTTGAGTTCGTGCAACAACGCTTGGGTTTGCGCGGCGCACGCACTCTAGTGGTCCCCAGCCACTTCGATTACGCCTCGCAAGCGCTCTTGTACGTTCCTCAGAGTCTTCCAGAGCCCCGCAATCCAGCCTTCACGGCCGCTGCGGCCGCGGAGATTATCGAACTACTGATGCTCAGCAAAGGGCGCGCATTCGTGCTGTTCACCAGCTATCAACAGATGCGGCTGGTGCATGACCGTGTGTCGATCGAAATCCCGTATCAGACGCTGATTCAAGGCACGGGTCCGCGCAGTGCGCTGTTGGAGGAGTTCCGCTCAACACCCAACGCGGTGTTGTTCGCAACGTCGTCTTTCTGGCAGGGAGTGGATGTGCCGGGCGAGCAGTTGAGTTGCGTGATCATCGACAAGCTGCCGTTCGCCGTGCCCAGCGATCCGGTGGTGGAGGCCCGCATCGCGGCGATTCGCGAAAACGGCGGCGAGCCGTTTTCCAGCTATCAGGTCCCGCAAGCCGCCATCGCGCTGAAGCAGGGCTTCGGACGCCTGATTCGCGGCCGGCGCGACCGCGGCGTGCTGGCGCTGCTGGACCACCGCATCACCAAGACGCGCTACGGTCAGATCTTCTTCGACAGCCTGCCGGACTACGCATTTACCACGAAGCGCAGTGACGTGGAGAAATTCTTTGCGGGCTAAACCGTTCGCCATGCCTTATGCCGCGACCGCCGCCCGGGTGCGAAAATAAAGGCACAATGTTTGAGGTTACCGTTGAACAAGTGTTCGCCTCAGCGCACGCGTTGCGCAATTACAAGGGTAAGTGCGAAAACATCCATGGTCACAACTGGAAAGTGCAGGCCGTGATCGAGGGCGAACGTCTTGACGAAACCGGGCTGCTGGTGGATTTCGTCGACGTGAAGAATCTGATGGCGCGGATTATCGAGCGCCTGGATCACCAGCACTTGAACGAAATTCCCCCATTCGACGTCGTGAACCCCTCGGCCGAAAACATCGCGGAACACCTGTATCGGGAGTTGGCGCAAGGCCTCGCGAACGCGCCGGTCCCGGTTCGCCTGCAGTCGCTACGGGTGTGGGAGACGGACATCCAGAGCGCAACCTATCGGCCTTGACCCCGATCGGCCTGATGCTGCCTGAAAGATGCGTTGACGACAAATTCTGACTCCTTGCTTCTCGCGGCCTTCCGCCGTACGTTCAAGAGTATGCCCGAGCACGACTCGCTCCACCCGCTGTTTACAAGAAGGTAGGCGGTGGAGCCGCCACAACGCGTGGCTTGGTGTATGCTTCAGAGAGTTTGAACGGGCACGGCTTAACTGAGGAGGCTGTTATGGTTAACGTGGCGCGCTGGCTCGCGATTCATTGTGTGCTGTGCGGAGTGCTCAGCGCGCAAACCACCCAATCACCCACGGCCGTACAAACGTCCGTGCGGTCCAGCAACATGGGTCTGGCCGGCTACAGTGACTTGCAGGCACGCAGCGCCTATCAGCCCACCATCCAGAAACAAGGCAACCGCTGGATTGCGTACGTGGGCCATCACGGCGGTGAGCAGCCCAACCCGCTCACCGGCATGAATGAGCCGAACGGGACCTCCATCGTGGACGTCACCGATCCCAGGAATCCAGAGTACCTGCATCACATTCCCGGCGAGCCGCGCGATCAGGGCCCCGGCGAAAGCGGCGGTGCGCAGATGGCGCGCGTATGCGCGGGCGCTGAATTGCCGCGCGCGGACAGGAGCAAATTTTACTTGCTGCGCTCGTACGGCGATCAAGCTCACGAAATTTGGGACGTGACGGACCCGGCCAGACCCATGCGCGTGACCGTGGTCGTGGGGGGCCTGCGCGACACGCACAAGAACTGGT
>CAMAUG010000307.1 GCA_945861255.1 Candidatus Sulfopaludibacter sp. SbA3 | reverse complement strand
GTCCGTACGGGTTGGTGTCGATTACATCGTAGGAACGGCACCCGATTCCGGAAAGAATGTGGTCCACAAAACAGCTATTCGCACCTCCCATCTCGACGACGGAGATGCGGTCATGGCCCGCTGCGGGGACTGCGCGACGCCTGAACATGTCCAATAGCACCGCCGTCGAATACTTCCTGGTGAGTTTCGCCGTGAACGGAACGCTGGAGTAGTAGCGGGTCCAATCCGTTGCGGTCTTGTTTGCGGTATTCACGGCGATCGCGCAACGCCGCTCATGCCGGGAACAATCCTGGTATTAGGAAAATGCACAGCGCGGCGCGCAATACCAGTATACCGAGCGCACGTCGCCGATCTCGCCTCGTGACTGAACTGACGCCGCTGGTTAAGCGATCTTTATCGTGAGCTCGCTCAGGCCGTCGATCGATCCCACCATTTCATCGCCGCCAGTGACTGGCCCCACGCCTTCCGGCGTACCGGTGAAGATCAAGTCGCCTGGTTCGAGCGTCACTTGCAGCGAAAGATGATGCACAATTTCCGCCACATTCCACATCATCTGGCCGATATCGGATTGCTGGCGGACCTGTCCGTTCACGGCGATCTGGATTTTTCCGCCGGTGATGTGCCCTACTTGAGATGCCGGATGCACGGCTCCGCACGGCGCGGAGTTATCGAAAGATTTGCCGATCTCCCAGGGCCGTCCGGCTTTCGCGGCGGCTTGCTGCAAGTCCCGCCGAGTCATGTCGAAGCCCACGGCATAACCGTAAACATGTTCCAGCGCGCGATCCACCGGAATCTTTGCGCCGCTCTTGCCGATAGCCGCTACCAACTCCACTTCATGCTGGTAGTTGTTCGTCAGCGGCGGATAAGGAATGATGGAGCCGTTCTGCACGATCATGTCCGGGGCCTTCGCGAAAAACAACGGTGGCGCCTTTTCATCGTTACCCATCTCGCGAATATGAGCCATGTAATTGCGGCCCACGCAGTACACGCGGCGAACGGGGAAACGAAGATCGCTACCGGCCACGGGGAGAGTGGGCTGCAGCGGCGCGGGAACGGCAAGTTGTTGCGACATCTTTTCGATGATCGCTCAGCGCCACGGGATTGCGCAAATTGCCGCTGAGCGTGGACCGCGAGTACCATGACATTGCAGCCATTTCAGTAGGACGGTCCTCGGTTGACCTTCGGCCATGGCCGCCTTACACTCGTAATCACTGTGCTCGAACAACGAAGAAATCAACGGTTTGATCTCCGCCTGCCGTTCCAACTGGCAGGGTCCAAGGGCCGGTCCAAGGCCGCAGGTGAAACCAAGAACGTAAGTTCATGCGGCGTGTTGTTCACCGCATCGTCATCCGTTCAGGTGGGGGAAGCGATTGAATACATGATTACGCTTCCCAGAGTTGCCGGAACGCGCTCCGACGTCCGTCTTCACTGCGTCGGCAAAGTAGTGCGCGGCACGGACGACCTAGCTTACGCAGCCACCATGGACCGCTACGAATTCGTTCGCGGCAAACCGTAACTCCACTATCTACCGTCTTGTGATTCGTCCCGTTCGCTGGTAACCTAAGCGAAGAAAGGGCGAAACATGAATCTGGCATTACGTTTTGGCGAGACCGGTTTACCCGAGGCGGCGGAGGCGCGTTTAGTCGCGCGGCGCAGCGGGCTTGCGGGAGCCATTGCGCGATTCGAGGAGTGGATGGCGGCGCCCGATTCTCCGGTGCGTGCGATCCGCCGTCAAGAAGCCCGGCCTGGGGTGTTCGCCGATTTCCCGGAAGGACTCGCTCCCGCCGTGAAGCAATCGCTGGCCGCGCGCGGGATTCAACAACTGTATTCGCACCAGGCGCGAGCGTTTGAACACGCAAGCGCCGGCCGCAACACGGTGGTGGTCACGCCCACCGCCAGCGGCAAAACGCTGTGCTATAACTTGCCGGTGCTGACGCGTCTGCTGGCGGAACCGGGCGCGCGGGCCATTTATCTGTTCCCGACGAAGGCGCTGGCCGAGGATCAGTTGCAGGCGTTCAACGAATTCGGTTCCGAGGTGCGTGCGTTCACTTATGACGGCGATACGCCGCAAGATGCCCGGCGCGCCATCCGGGAGCGCGCCAACGTGGTGTTGACCAACCCGGACATGCTGCACGCGGGCATTCTGCCGCATCACACCAAGTGGGCCAAGGCGTTCGAGAATCTGCGTTACGTGGTGATCGATGAGTTGCATACTTATCGAGGTGTTTACGGGAGCCATCTGGCGAACGTGCTGCGGCGGCTGAAACGCATCTGCGAGTTCTATGGATCTTCGCCGCAATTCATTTGCTGTTCCGCCACCATCGCCAATCCCAAGGAACTGGCCGAAGCGCTTACCGGTGAGCCGTTCGAGCTGGTGTCGGAAAATGGAGCACCGTCGGGCGACAAATTCGTGGTGTTCTACAATCCGCCGGTGGTGAATCAGGCGCTAGGTATTCGGCGCGGCTATCTGAACGAGACTCGCCGCATCGCGCGCGAATTGATAGAGCGGGGACAGCAGACGTTGGTGTTCGCCAACAGCCGCTTGGCCACCGAAGTGTTGTTGACGTATCTGAAAGACGATCATTCGCGGGGTTCCAGCGAGAGTGTTCGCGGCTATCGCGGTGGGTACTTGCCGAAAGAGCGCCGCGAGATCGAAGCGAAGCTGCGTGACGGCGAGATACGCGCCGTGGTGGCAACCAACGCGCTGGAGTTGGGCGTGGATATCGGCTCGCTGGACGCGGTGGTGATGGCGGGCTATCCGGGGACGATCGCGTCTACCTGGCAGCGCTCCGGCCGCGCAGGCCGCAGGCAGACGGCGTCGCTCGCGGTGCTGGTGGCGTCGAGCGCGCCCTTGGATCAATACATCATCGAGCACCCCGAATATTTCTTCGACCGTCCGCCGGAGCATGCGCGCATCAACGCGGACAATCTGGAGATCCTGCTGAATCATTTGAAATGCGCGGCGTTTGAGCTGCCCATCCGCGAAGGCGAGAAATTTGGCACTCACGATCCGGCGGAGATGTGCGGCTTTCTGCAGGACTTGAAGCTGTTGCATCACTCCGGTTCCGCTTGGCACTGGACGTCGGATACATATCCGGCCGACGCCATCAGTCTCCGCTCCATCTCGAGCGACAACTTCGTAGTGGTGGATGCCACGGGCGATCACAAGATCATCGCGACCGTGTCTTTCACCGACGCGCTGACCGCGCTGCACGAAAAAGCGATCTACTTGCATCAAGCCGCGCAGTACCAGGTGGAGCGTTTCGATTACGAAGGCCGCAAGGCATACGTGCGGCGCATCGATTCCGATTATTTCACGGACGCCATCGATTACACACAGGTGAAAGAGCTGGAGGAATTCGAATCCTCGCCGGTGGGCGGTGGTGCGAAATCGGTGCACGGCGATGTCCGTTTGAATCGCCAGATCGTCGGCTTCAAGAAAATAAAGTTTTACACCATGGAGAACGTGGGGGCGGGGAACTTGTCGATGCCCGAGCAGGAGATGCACACCACCGCGTTCTGGCTGCATTTCCCGGAGGCGTTCCTGGCGCGCTTTCCGGATCTGACTCCCAACGAGAAGCAATCCGGACTGACCGCTGTGGGTACGCTACTGCGCACGGTGGCCTCGCTATGCGTAATGTGCGACGCGCGCGACCTGGGCGTTTCGATCACGGAAGCGATTGCCGGAAGTATGAAAACCTTTGAGCCGAATCTCTACCTTTATGACAACTACCCCGGAGGTATCGGCCAAAGTGCGGCGCTTTTCAAATTCACGCCGCGATTGCTGGAAGGCGCCGCGCAATTGCTGCGTGCGTGCCCGTGCGAGTCTGGTTGCCCGAGTTGCGTGGGGCCGATGGGCGAAGTCGGCGAGCGCGGCAAGGAAACGGCGGGGCGGATTCTGGCGGAATTGATGGCCGGTTAAGGATCGAGGCGGAAGAATCTGAAGACTCTCCGGCCCGCTGGTTGCCACCAGCACGAACGGCCGCAAAGCAAAGCCGGCTGTATCGGAGTTGGCCGGAAACTTCGCCGGATCAGCGAAAAGATCGCAGCGTCGGGCGAGAAGTTGCTCACCCGCCGTGAACTCGAAGGTGAACTGGCGGAGTGCCGCGGCGGAGTTCGCTAACCCGCCATGATGCGGACGTTCCTCGATAGCGGCGCGCTGCTAGCCGCTGTGCGATCAATTGGTCGCGATCGAGAGAGAGCGCCGCAAATCCTCGAAGATCCGGACCGCAGCTTCGTGTCGAGCCTGTTTGTTCATCTCGAGCTTGTTCCCAAAGCCATCTTTCATAAGCTGAATCGTTCTGTCTAGCGGGCGCGTCCACCGTCCTCAGTTGCGTCCTGCCGCTGATCGCGACACGGCGGAGGCCGGCAACTCACTGCGCTACGCTATTAGAGACGTTGCGCGAACGGGAGGTGACGCCCATGTCCACTTTGTTTTCGAGGATCGGTGATTTCTTGCACCAGAACCGGCCCTGGTACAAGCTGCCGCGACTGCTGGCGATGCCTCGTCTGATTCAGATTCGCGACGAGCTGCGCGCTCGGAATCTGCACGACACCGAAGAGCCTTCCATGGCGATGACGGATGGGCGAGTGGATGCATCCCTTCGCGAGGGACGCACGATCGACGGGAGCTTCAATGACTTGAAGTGTCCTCACATGGGGGCCGCCGGCCGGCGTTTCGGACGCAACGTTCCGCTGGCGGAAACCTTTCCCGACACACCCAATCTGATGAAGCCCAGCCCGCGCGTAGTCAGTCGCGAACTGATGACGCGCCAGGCGTTTCAGCCGGCCACCGTTTTGAATCTGCTGGCCGCTTCCTGGATCCAATTCATGGTGCACGATTGGTTTGTCCACAAGAAAGGGAGTCCGGCGGACGCGGTGGAAGTTCCCATGACGGCGGACGATCCATGG
>CAMAUG010000306.1 GCA_945861255.1 Candidatus Sulfopaludibacter sp. SbA3 | reverse complement strand
GATGTGGCGGTTGACGTTGAAGTACGTCGTGTTGCCGTGCAGGCGCTCGCGTACTTGGTTCGCCATCCAACCGACACCCAGCAGGTCCGGAGTGCGATAGAGCGTGAGTCCTTCCTCCGGGCTCAGCCGCTCACCGGCGTCGACTCTTTGGCGAATGGGCAGCAGCCGAGGGTCGTGGAATTCTGGCGCCATGAACTAACAGTCTAGCAATCTCCGGGAATGCGGGTACTATGCCAATTGCCGGCGCACTGCCGGCATTCGCGCCTGATAGTCGGGATCAGTTCTGCAACATAAGCTGCGGGAGCTTTCCGGGCGCGAACGGTCGCAGTTGGCCATGATGGGGGGGGGCATCTGCCGGCCTATCCGCGATCGCCGACGGGTGAATGAATTGGATATTGGTAGGTTCCTGGGGGAACCGGGCGGCGGTGGTGAACCGCCGCTCAGGGTGGGGAGTAAAACGAGTCTAGTTACGCGCGGTGACGCTAGCCAGTTCCGGCGCCAGAATCCGGATATCCACTTTGCGGGCCTGCGCGCGCTCATCGCGAGTCTTCTGCTCGCCTTCGGCCACGCCGCTGCCCAATAAGGTGATGCTGCGCAGCGGAACCTTGTGCTTGTTGGCCAAATAGCGAGCCACGGCCTGCGCGCGATCCTGGCTCAAGCCTTCGTTGTAGGTGGCGTCACCGGTCTTGTCCGTGTATCCCTGGATCTCCACCACATAGCGCTCCTGGCCGCCGACAGCGCGGGCCAGATCGTCCAGCGCGGTCCTGGCTGCGTCATCCAGCGTGCGGCGGTTAAAGCCGAACTGAACGCTGCCGTTCTTCAGCTCTTTCAGTTTCAGGGTTCCGTCCACGTTTTTCGCCAGCGTGCTGGTCTGGGTCATTCCTTGTTGGGCCAGCGTACGCGCGCCATCGGCCGCCGTCTGCGCGCCACCCGCGCGGGCATCGGCCGCCTTGGCCGCATTCGCCGCTGCTTGCGCCGCGGTTCCCGCCGCCGCTGCCTTTGCGTCCACGTCGGTCAACCGTTCCTTGGTGCGCGAAAGGTCCTTATCCACGGCTTCGATCTGCTGGACGTTGGCTGCCAGTTTCTGGTCTTGCTCCGTGTTCTTGCCTTCCACCGTGGCCACCCGCGTCTCCACTGGAGCGATGGTCTTGGCAACGTACTTCTTGGTGGCGCAACCCGTGCCAAGCAGGCTCAATGCGAGTCCGCCGGCCATCAATATGCTGATCTTCATTGTTTGAATTCTCCCATTCGCCGGGGCCTTTGCGCCCACAGGACTTTGTGTCGGTCAGTTATCGGTCTTCTCCATTATGTGGAACCGGTATGTGGAACCGGCGTTCAGGGCCGGTGGAGATACCCGTGCGGCACGAACCATCGTGCGCCTCTGTATATTGTACGAGATATCGGACTCCGGCTGCTTGGGTACTACCTAGCGCTCGCGTAGTCCGGAATGCTTTACGCCTCATCGCCGGTAATGTTTGCCGAAAATGCTTGCCAAGCCGCTGATTCCACATCATGAGAATCCTTACGACCACTCACGAGAGCAAGCGTACTGCCAATAACTGCGCGTTGAGTGAGACTTGGCCTCCGGTTTGGGAACCTAATTGAATTCGGGGATCTAGTGCGGGAGCTATGAAGGCCGGCACCCACCCCCTGAACATCCCCGCTACGTCGGGAGAGGCGACGCAAGACCACGCCGGAAGTATCGGGCAGCCCTGATCGATCTGGTCCGGTCCGGTTACGCGGGCATACCGACTGAGGGCCTGTTGTAAACGGACTGCCCCAGAACAAGTCGTGGAAGTGCCGGAGACCCACTGATGTCCAATAAAGGTTTCTTCCGCCGGGCAGAATCGTTCCGTGAGCGCAACGCCACCGCCGCACAGCGCGCCAGCGCTCTGGATTTGTACAGGCGAAACTGAGTTGGCGTCACGTTCATTTCCTGGCAGATCAGCGCCGGAGTCTGCTCAAGACAGTAGTACCGGGTCAAGAGATCCCGATCCCGTGGCCGGATACACTGCAGGGTCCTCCGCAGTTCCTCCGCCGGTTCCGCCGCCGAGAAAGCAGCGTCGGGCGAATTCCCGGCGGCGGCCGAGGGATAATCGACGCTCGCCATTGAAATAAGACGCTCGCGCCCGGCAATATTCTTTCGAATGTGCCTAAAAACCTTCCGCTGCGTCAAGATCTTGGTGAAACCCATCAGCCGCGCGGGTTCGCGTAGCGTGCCCGCGCGAATTGCCTGCAGGACGTCCACGACGATGTCATGCAAGCCGTCCTCAACGCCTTGCGCCGCCAAGCCCCAGCGGAGCCGCGCGCCGCACTTATCGGCTAGAGTGCGGTATAAGTACTCTGCTCCGGTTGGATCACCACCGCGGATACGCTCCACAATGCTTGCCCAATCCGCACGGTCCGTGCAGGTGCCGGTGGCATTCTGAGTCATATATGACATTTGTTATGTATCATATTTCTAATTCAGTTGCCAGTCAACACATAAATACATTTAATTATGTGTCTATAAACTTGGGAGTATTTCTTAGCCGCCGCGATTCGCCCGACGGACCGGCTATGTTAAGCGCGCTGCGTTGGCCGCGGGTGCGCGGAATGGCACGGAGCGGACGCCCGGCAGAGCGTATCCCGCCTTATCGCAGCTTTAGGGTAACGTGTAAGTATGCCTTTCCCGGTCCATCGTAAACGGCGCCTGCGTGTCTCGGAATCCATGCGCCGCCTGGTGCGGGAGACGCGGCTGGAGCCATCCCAACTGGTGCTGCCGCTTTTCGTCTGCCCAGGCGAGGGCGTGCGTAAACCCATCGGTTCCATGCCGGGGCACGCGCAGCTTTCCGTCGGAGAACTGGTCAAAGAGTGTGAAACCGCCCACCAGTTGGGCATCGGGGGAGTCATTCTTTTCGGCATTCCGGAATTCAAAGACGAGCACGCCTCGGGAGCCTACGCGGCCGACGGCATTACCCAAACCGCCGTCCGCGCGGTCAAGGCGGCAGTGCCGGAACTGCTGATCATGACCGATGTCTGCAACTGCGAATACACCAGCCACGGCCATTGCGGCAAGGTGGTGGGCAATGATGTCGACAACGACGCCACGCTTGACTGGTTGGCCAAGACCGCCGTCTCTCACGCCGAAGCGGGTGCGGACATGGTGGCCCCGTCGGATATGATGGACGGCCGCGTGGGGGCCATCCGCAAGGCGCTGGATGGAGCCGGATACAAGAACACGCCGATATTCGCGTATGCGGCGAAATTCGCCAGCGTATTTTATGGCCCATTTCGCGAAGCCGCCGAATCGACGCCGCAATTCGGCGACCGGCGCAGCTATCAAATGGACCCCGCCAACGGAAGGGAGGCCATGCATGAGATGGAGCTGGACCTGGAAGAAGGCGCCGATCTCTTGATGGTCAAACCGGCGCTCCCTTATCTTGATCTGATCCGCCAGGCCAAGGACCGTTTCCCCGTGCCAATCGGCGCCTATCAGGTATCCGGCGAGTTCAGCATGATTATGGCGGCGGCCCGCAATGGCTGGATCGACCAGGATCGCGCCATGATGGAATCGCTGATTTCCATCCGCCGCGCGGGCGCCGACGTCATCCTGACGTATTTCGCCTTCGATGCCGCGCGCGCACTGGCATGAGCCGCATCGCCGGCCTCCTTAACCGGTACCATCCGATGGAACGCACGGCGTGGCTGTTAGCCGCGGCGTGCGTGGTGTTGACGGTGGTGTCGGCGGGCAGGCCTGGCTTCACGAACGCCTCGCGGCCCGTGCGCGGAATCGAGGCTCCGGTGATTGCTCTCCAAACCGCGCGCGGTGTTGAAGAACTTGACGCCATCCTGAGCGATGCCCCCAGCCCGGATCGCGAGGTGATGCGCGTCAAGCAATTCGTGGATTTCGTATTGATCGCGGCCTATGCGGCGCTCTTCGGAGTGCTGGCGGTGTCGCTGGCGCGGGTACGCCGGGCAGCCTACGGCATCGCGGTGCTGGCCGGGGCGGCGGCCTTGTTCGACATCCTGGAAAACGCGTCGATCGTCAAAATTGTCGATACCGGTCTTCAGGCGGTCCAGCCGGCCATGCTTGACCGGCTGCGAGTCTTGAGCGCGTGGAAAACGGCTCTGCAAGGCGCCGGCATTCTGGCCTGCAGCGTATTCTTTTGCCTATCGACTGGCGGCCGGGCGCGGCTCGCCGGCCTGGTGGGGCTCGCGGCCGCGGTGTTGATCGCCGTGGCGCTGTTCCATCATCCTTTGCTCCGGTGGACGGGTCCGGCTCTGGCCGCCGCGCTGTGCGGCTACGCTGTTACGCTTAAATTTCCGACCCATGAATCCTCTTCTTGAAATCCAATTTCGCGTTCCGTTTGACCAGATCCGCGCCGAGCATGTCGAGCCCGCCATGGATGAATTGCTGGTGGATGCACGGCGCCGCCTGGAACAGACCATCGCGAGCGACCAGCCGCTCCACGCATTCGACCACATGACGGAGCGCCTGGACTACGCCATGAACGTTGTCCGGCATCTGGAGAGTGTCGCGACAACCCCGGAGCTCCGCGCGGCCTTTAATGCGGTGCAGCCGAAAGTCAGCGCGTTCTATTCGAGCCTGCCCCTGAATGAAGATCTGTGGAATTCCATCCGGCGCTACGCGGCAACCGAAGAGGGACGGGCACTTAAGGGTACGTGGCAGCGCTATCGGACAAAGACCATCGACTTCTTCAAGCGCCATGGAGCGGAATTGGACCCCGCCGGAAAGGCGCGCCTCAAGGAAATCGACGTCGCATTGACTGAATTAACCACCAAGTTCTCGGAAAACGTGTTGGATTCCACCAACGCGTTCGAGTTGATCCTCACCGAAGAATCGCAACTAGCGGGTCTTCCTCCGGCGGCTGTTTCCGCGGCGCGCGCTTCGGCGGAATCGAAAGGGAAAACCGGGTGGCGCTTCACCCTGCAAGC
>CAMAUG010000305.1 GCA_945861255.1 Candidatus Sulfopaludibacter sp. SbA3 | reverse complement strand
CTGGTAGTGGTTCAGCCGGACCTGGGTACGGGTTTGACATACCTGCCGGTGTTGGCGGCCGGAGTATTGATGGCTGGACTACCATGGCGCCATGTGGCCGTCATTGTGTTGGCCGGAGCGCTGGTGCTGCCGGTGGGCTGGCTGTTCCTTAAGGACTACCAGAAGGCCAGGTTGGTGACGTTCCTCGACCCTTCGCGGGATCCGCGGGGCGCGGGGTACCAGGTAATTCAATCGAAGATCGCGGTGGGCGACGGCGGCATGTGGGGCCGTGGCGTCACGCGCGGAACGCAAACGCAGTTGCGGTTTTTGCCGGTGCCGCACACCGACTTTATCTTTTCGGCCTTCGCCGAGGAGCATGGTTTCGTGGGAGTGGTGGTGGTGCTGGGCTTGTATTTTTTGCTGCTCATGCAGATTGTGCAGAACGCGCAAATGGCTCCGGACCGGGCCGGAATGTATATCTGCATGGGGGTGGCGGCTTTGCTGTTGTTCCATGTGCTGGTGAACGCCGGCATGGTAGTGGGCAGCATGCCGGTGACGGGAATTCCCCTGCCGCTCATGAGTTCGGGCGGCTCGAACACGTTTTCGGTATTTATGATGCTGGGGCTGGTGAATAACGTACGGCTCCGGCGATTTGCGGCATAAGGATTTAAGAGATTTGGCAAATGGACCAGGCGCTAAGAAGGGCGCCAGGCGTTGCAAGTGAATTTCGGTAGCAGCAGTTTGCAGGCTGTTCCAAAGGGAACGTGGCCGCCTGTGTTGTATGGCAGGCTGAGCCTCCCGAGGAATGGCTTTGAACGCGGGCAGGCGGCGGTTGAGTATTGCGGAATGTGCGAGAGCCTCTCCATTCCGCGAAATTCCTCCGGGCCGGTCCCGATGAACAGCCGGACCGCTTCATTCGCCTCCCCTTCCCGCCGCTCCATCGCGCGAACACCGCGCGGAGAAGGGATGAAGCAATGAGCAAGGAAATGGTGATCTCGGCCAGCCGGCACGAGACCAAAGTGGCGCTGCTGGAGGACGATCAGTTGGTGGAGCTCTACTTCCAGCGCTCCAATGAATATTCTCTGGCCGGAAGCGTCCACAAAGGACGCGTAACGCGCGTGTTGCCCGGGATGCAATCGGCATTCGTGGATGTAGGCCTGGAACGCAATACGTTCCTGTACGTCTCAGATTTTCTCGAAGAGCACGACGATATCGATAGAGTGACCGGCGACGAACGCGGGCCGCGAGGCCGGGACAGGGATCGCGGGCGTGACCGGGATCGCGACCGCCGTGGTCCCCAGCGGGAGGCTCCAGCGGCCGACGCGCAGCCCGTTCCGCGAGCCACGATGCCGGCGGAAAACCTGGCCCCATCTGAAGGCGCCACGGAAGGCGCAGTCGCCCCGGAAACTCAACCCGCCCGTGACGCCGGCCCGCCGCAGGGCAGCTCGCAAGCCGCTGCTACAACCGCTGCTCCGGCAGCAGAGACGGAACCTTCCGGCGATCGCCGGGACCGTGATCGCCGAGGCCGCCGGTCGCGAGGCCACCGGCGTGGGAGCCACGGATTCCCTGACGCGAAATATGCCGGCGATGACGCCGGGCGGCGCACCGAACCCGTTCGCGAAACGGTCCCTGCTCGCACGGAGCAAGCACCGTCCCCACGAGTAGCGGAATCCACCGAAACCATGCCGCCCATCGTGCTGCCGGGTGAATCGCTGGCCAAGTACAGCCGCTCGGCCGTGCCCCAACCCGCACCGGCGTTGGACGTGGCGGCCAGCGATTCGGATCGCGTCGAGGACATTGAGCGGGAGGAGCGCGAATACAACGAACCGGTGCACTATCCGCCGGAGAATGCACTTCCTGACGCACCGATGCACGAAGCGCCCAGCGCGGCGGAACTCGCGCTGGAAAGCGGGACATATTTGGAGCCGGTATCCGAGCCGGAACCTCCGGCGATGATCGCCGCGGAAGCGGATGAGGAAGAGACGGCGGCTGGTGGTGACACGGATGGGCAAGGCGAGGAGCAGGGCGACGATTTCGCTCCCGTCACGTCGTTGCTGGATGAAGACGAAGATCGCGACATTCAGGCCATGATCCTGGGCGATGTCGAGGGCATCGAAATCGAGCCGTCGGAACAATCCGCCGGGGCGGCGCCCGCCGAATCGGGTACGGCTGAAGTACGCGAGCGCGGCGGACGTTATCCTCACCGTATGGCGCGCCGGGGACGCCGCAGAGGCCGCGGCGGCGAAGTACGCGAACCTAGAGGTCCGGAAGGGGCCAGGGGCCAGGGACCGGGGGCCGGCACAGAAACCGTCGAGGGGCGTGCGGACGCTCGTCCAGAGGCCCGTCCGGAGCCGCCGCCGGAGGCGCAGCGCGAGGCGCGCGGAGGTTCGCGCCCCAATACGCAGCAGCCGTCCATCGCGGATCTCCTGAAAGAAGGCCAGGAGATTATCGTCCAGATCGCCAAGGAACCGCTTGGCCAGAAGGGCGCGCGCATCACATCGCATATCGCGCTGCCAGGGCGCTACGTGGTCTACATGCCGACGCTTGAGCACACGGGCGTGTCCCGCAAGATCGCGAGCGATGAAGAGCGCCTGCGGTTGAAACGGATTCTGCAAGGCAAGCGCCCCGGACCGGTGGGGGGCTTCATCACCCGCACGGCGGCCGAAGGACGCACCGAAGACGAGATCGCCGCCGACATGCAGTTTCTCTACGACCTGTGGCAGGACATCAAGACCAGGGCCGACAAACGCAGGGCCCCGCTGCTGCTGCATCACGATCTGGATATCGTGCAGCGCATCCTGCGCGACCAGTTGACCGATACCTTCAAGGCGGTGTGGATAGACAACGAGGAGATGTACGAAAGCGTGGTGCGTTTCGTCGACCGTTTCCAACCTTCGCTCACAGGGAAAGTGAAGCTGTACACGCGCGAGGCGCCCATCTTCGACGCGTTCAACATCACCAGTGAGCTTGAAAAAGCCCTGCGGCCCAAGGTGTGGCTGAAATCCGGAGGCTTCATCGTCATCAATCAGACCGAGGCGTTGGTGGCCATTGACGTCAACACCGGCAAGTATGTCGGCAAGACCAACCGCCTGGAAGACACCATCGTCAAGACCAACACCGAGGCCATTAAGGAAATCGTCCGGCAGATCCGCCTACGCGATCTGGGCGGTATCATCGTGATCGATTTCATCGATATGGACGAGCGCAAGAACCGCCAGAAGGTGATGCAGGCGCTCGAAGAAGCCATGCGGGCCGACCGCGCTCCTTATAAAATCTTGCAGTTCAACGATTTTGGACTGGTGGCCATCACGCGCAAGCGCGTAAAGCAGTCGCTGGAGCGCACGTTATGCGCGCCGTGCCCGCATTGTGAAGGCGCGGGCTACGTGAAGAGCGTGCAAACGGTGGTGGGGGAACTGCTCACTGAAGCGCGCAAGATCGCAAAGAGCGTCGACGGCAAGGACGTGATGTTGCGTGTGCATCCCGACGTGGCCAAAGTGCTGAAGTCGCACCAGAACAAATACCTGGAAGAACTCGAGGAAGTGCTGCGGCGCCCGGTGATCGTCAAGAGCGACCCGCAGCTGCATCACGAAAAGTTCGATCTGGCGTAGGGCCGGCGGACCCCACGTAATCAAATCGCGAGGGCGTTTGCACACGCCCTCCATCAATTGCCGGACCATTGCTCTTGCCGGACGATTGCCGTGCAGAAACATACTTGCCGCGTAACAGCGCGTGCTATGATGAGCCGCATGAAGCCGTTTGTTGTCTTGTTTTTGTTTGCCTTGAGCGCCGCCATGGCGCAGACTCCCGAAGCCGGTCGCCGTTTGTTTGAGTCCAGTTGCGTGGCCTGCCACGGTGGAGACGGCGCGGGCGGTGAACATGGCCCGGCCATCATCGGCCGGATCGGCGCGCTCAGCGACGCGGATATAACCACTACAGTCGGCGGCGGTCTGCCGCTGGCGGGCATGCCGGCATTCAAGCTTGCCGCAAGCGAGATGGACGAACTGGTCGCGTTCCTCCGAACCTTGCGCCCCAAACCCGGCCATGGTTTGACTTCGAAAACGATCGAGATGGTGGACGGCAAGAAACTGGAGGGCGCGGTCCTCAACGAAACCATCGACGACCTCCAGTTGCAAACGACCGATCAACGAGTCCATCTGCTGCGCAAGAGCGGCGCCAAATATCGCGAGGTGACGTCCCAGACCGATTGGCCCAGCTACAACGGCGAAACACGCGGCAGCCGTTACAGCAAACTGTCCCAAATCAATCGGATCAATGTGAAGAAACTGGCGCCCAAATGGGAAGTGACGCTTCCGCACACCGCGCCGCTCGAGGGCACGCCGGTGGTGGTAGGCGGCATCATGTACATGACCAGCGCCAATGAGTGCTACGCGCTCGACGCCGGCACCGGACGCGAGATCTGGCACTACCAGCGGCCGCGCACTCGCAATTTGACTGGTAACGCGTCCGGCGGCATTAATCGCGGCGTCGCCCTGGCCGGCGACCGCGTCTTCATGGCCACCGATAACGCCCACATCATCGCACTGAACCGTTTCACCGGCGACCTCTTGTGGGAAACGGAGATGGCCGATTGGCATCTGAACTACAACGCCACTTCCGCTCCGTTGATCGTGGGCGACCTGGTGGTGCAGGGTTCCGCCGGCGGGGACGAGGGCGTACGCGGCTTCCTGGCGGCCTTCGATCAAGCGACCGGCAAGGAAGTCTGGCGCTTCTGGACGGTTCCGAAAGCCGGCGAGCCGGGCTCGGAAACCTGGCAGGGCTCCGATATCGAACATCCGGGTTCGGTCGCGTGGTTCACCGGCTCCTACGATCCTGATCTCAACACCGTCTATTGGCAGACCGGAAATCCGGGCAACGATCTCAACGGCGATCAACGCGGCGGCGACAATTTGTACTCCTGTTCCGTGGTGGCTCTCGACGCCAAGACCGGCAAGCTCAAATGGTATT
>CAMAUG010000304.1 GCA_945861255.1 Candidatus Sulfopaludibacter sp. SbA3 | reverse complement strand
GCTCCTTCAGGTAGGCCTCTATCTGCCGGATCTGCTCGGCGCAGAAAGCCTTTTCGGCGGCGGAAGTGGACTTGGCGGCGCGCGCGCGCAATGTATCCAGTTGTTTGGGAACTTCGTCGAGCGACGCCTTCAATCGCTGAAGAGCCAGATCGGACATCAGCCGTTTGGTGGTATCGCTCGCAATAAAGTCTACCTTGGCCCCGTTGGCGCGGTAAGCGTGGTTGCCCTGGGTATGGTCCCAATGGAAATGCGAGTTCACGACGTAACGGACGGGATTGGGCGTGATTTCCTTCTTGATTTGCGCGATCAGCGAGGCGGCAGCAGACGGCTTGGAATGGGAATCGACCACCAGCACGTCATTTGAATTGACGAAAATCGCGGCGTTGGAGTTGATGTGCGCCTGTGCGCGGGCGCGGGCCAGGAACACTCCGGGGGCGGCCTGCTCGATGTCGAAGAGTTGCGTGTCCGCATCCGCCGCCATGGCCCGGAACCAGGCCGCGCGGTGGTGCGCCAGTTCCATGAGTCCGGCGCCCATCAGAGTGCGCTTTACGAGCGTGCCGAAAAAATCGCGGCGCGTGTGGGAGTGCGGGCGCGCGTGGTTGTGAGTTCGATCATGAGTATGCATATTGAATGGGGGCCCGAGCCAGTATTGTGGCTAGTATATCTCGGCTCGCGGTGTCCTGATCTGCCTTGAGCTTCACCGCTCCTAATGGACTACCACCGCTTCCGGGTCTTCCACGAACGGGCGATCCGGCCGCAAGCGCAGCGCCAGCACGGCGCCCAGCAGCAGCAGGCAGATGGATGCGATAAACGGCGCCACCCAGCTGCCTGTGCGATCCACCAGGTAGCCGAAGCTCGACGGCGAGATCAGGCCCGCCACGCCGAAACCAAAGTTCATCATGCCGCTGGCGGTACCGGCATAGCGCGGCGCGATGTCCATCGGCACGGACCAGATGGGCCCCACGATCAGTTCCGCGAAAAAGAACGCGAGCGCCAGGCATACGGCGGCAACCGTTAAGTTGTGAATGAGTACTACCGGGATCAGAAAGACAAACGCCCCCAGAAACCCGGTCACAATCACGCTGCGCCGCGCGATGGTCAAGCTGCCGGTCTTGCGCAGGAGCCGGTCGCTCCACACTCCGCCCACCGTGTCGCCGATCACGCCCGCCAACAGGACGCCGCCGGAAAACAGCGCTGAAGCTCCCAGGTTCTGATGGTAGTTCTCGAAAAAGAACGCCGGAATCCACGTCAGGAAGAGCCACAGCGTCCATCCGTAACAGAAGTCCACCATCGTCACGGGCAACACGTGCCGGGCCAGCCGTAGCCAGGGTATCTTTCGCGCCGCGCCGGCGGCCCGGACCGGCAGCGTCTCCAGCACCGCCGTGGTCATCGAAGGATGCTCGCGCGGATCGTCGCGGAAATACCACACCCACGCGACCAGCCATAGCAGGCTCATCGCGCCGAGAATCGCAAACGATCCGCGCCACGTGGAGAACGAGAGCAGTCCGGCCACCACCAGCGGCGTCACTGCGTTGCCGATGCGGGCGAAGGAATGCACGATTCCCTGAGCGAAGCCCCAGCTACCCTGCGGCGTCCAACTGGCCATCGCGCGCGTGGCCGTGGGGAAGCCCGCTCCTTCGCCGAAGCCCAGCGCCAGCCGCAGCGCGAATAGTGAGCCGATTCCGGTGACAGCGCCCGTGAGCATGGTGGATATCGAGACGATTGCGCAACAAATCGCCAACGTCAGCCGAGGACCCAACTTGTCGCCGATCCAGCCGCCGATCAATTGAAAGAGCGCATAGGGAATCGCAAACGCGGAAAACGCCAGCCCGAGTTCAGTGTTGCTGATCTTGAGATCCGCCTTGATCAGCGGCGCCGCCGTCGAGAGGCTGGCGCGGTCGACGAAGTACATAAAGTACATCGCGCACAGCAGTGCCAGAACAATAGCCGGGGCGCTCGGCCTACTTAACCGCATGGAGGAGCCTTCAGGTGTAAACCGGGCATCGTATTCACGCCGTGGGGCGCGTTTCGCCCTTAATCTGCGTTCGATGCATAACGCGGCGCGAGTTTGGGTCGAAGGGGTCGCGGCGATGCATGGTGCAACGATTGTCCCACAGCACCACGTCACCCACCTTCCATTCGTTGTGCCACGTGAATTCTTCCCGCGTGGCCAGCGGCCATAGCTCATCGAGCAGCGCCTCGGACTCCGCAAGCGTCAAACCCTGAACATAAGCATTCCGCCTTCGTCCCAGATACAGCACGCGGCGCTTGGTTTCCGGATGCGTGTAAACCAGCGGATGATAGACGCCCGGCGATGTCAAGGGATCATTGACGGCCGTGACGCCCTGGCGCACGAATCCACCGCTGTTGTACGTTCCGTCGTGCTTCAACATGCGTCCCTCGATGCGGCGTTTCAAGGCGTCCGGCAGCGCATCGTAGGCTTCGTACATTCCACAGAAATATGTGGCGCCGCCTGAAGGAGGCACTTCCAAGGCGTACAGCATGCTCGCCTTCGGCGGAGCTTCCAGGTAGGACATGTCGGTGTGCCATGTTGCCTCGCCTGCTCCCAGGCTCCCGATCGGCTGGCCGTTTACGATTACGTTCGACACCACGTAGATCTCCGGGTATCCTTCGACGAAGCGGCGTCCGGTTTCCTGGATGGGCGCCCAGTCCAGCTCGCCAAAACGCCGGCTGAAGGCGATCAGATCGTCGTCGGTAAGCTGCTGGCCGCGAAACAATAGCACGGAGTGTTCGTTCCAGGCTCGCTGAATCGAAGCGAAATCGGCGCCGGCGAGGGAACGCAGATCCACTCCGCGAATCTCCGCTCCCAACAGCTTCCCGCTGGGAACAACGGTCAATGTAGCTCCAGCGGTGGGCGTGGGCGAATTCATCTTAGGGGTCCCGACGACAATGAATCCAATTTAGCAAATACCCCCGTGCCGCGGTTCTGGGCAGGAGTGGGCTACCTTCAACTTAGCGGGACGGTTGAGCATGACTTCAGGCAGGCACCTTGAATTGGAGGCTACACCTCAGGACGCGGGTCCCCGCGTAGTGATCGTCGGAGGCGGATTCGGCGGACTCAACGCCGCGAAGTCCCTAAGCGAACTTCCGGTGGAGATCACGTTGATCGACAAGCGGAACTTCCACCTTTTCCAGCCGTTGCTCTACCAGGTGGCCACCGGCGGGCTCTCCCCGGCTGACATCGCGGCGCCCTTGCGCGACGTGCTGCGGGGCAAGAAGAACGTTACGGTTTTGCTGGACGAAGTGACTTTCATCGATCCCCGGAACCGATGCGTACAACTGGAGTCGAGTCGGATCCACTACGATTTCCTGATTGTCGCGACGGGCGCGGAGAACCACTACTTCGGGAACGATCCGTGGTCCACGCACGCTCCCGCCTTGAAGACGATCGAAGACGCGACCAATATCCGCGGACGGATCCTCAGCGCATTCGAAAACGCCGAGCGTGAGCTTGACCCCGGCGTACGGAAAGAATGGTTGCGATTCGCGATCGTGGGCGGCGGACCTACGGGAGTGGAGCTGGCCGGGGCGATCGGGGAGATCGCCAACGATACGCTCCGCCGCAAGTTCCGCCGCATTCTTCCCGGCGAGTCCGAAATTTTCCTCTTTGAAGGCGGACCAAGAGTCCTTCCCTCCATGCCTCCGGATCTTTCGGAGAAAGCGGAGAAGTCTCTCATCCGGCTGGGAGTACGGACCCTCACTGGAGTCACCGTGACCCACATCGATGACGGGAGCGTCACCATCCAGAGTGCCGATAGCACCAGAAAAATCGCCGCACGCACCGTGGTTTGGGCGGCAGGTGTCAGGGCCTCATCGCTCGGCCGGCAACTCGCGGAGGCAGTGAGTGCCCAGGTTGACAGTTCGGGACGCGTCCGCGTATCGCCCGATCTGAGCATTCCAAATCATCCCGAGATTTTCGTCATCGGCGACGTTTCCTGGTGCGAACAAGATGGCCGGCGGTTGCCGGGCACGTGTCCCGTCGCAATGCAGCAGGGCTGGCACGTATCCAAAGTAATCAAAGCGCGCCTTGAGGGCGGGAAGGCGCCCCCGTTCCGCTACAGAGACAAGGGCGCCATGGCCACCATCGGCCGCAAGAAGGCGGTTGTAGACCTGGGCTGGATTCGTTTTGGAGGCACCTTCGCCTGGCTCACCTGGCTGTTCGTACATCTGCTCTACCTGGTCAGCTACCGGAGCCGGGTGCTGGTGGCGTTGCAGTGGGCGTTCCAGTATTTCTCTTTCAACCGCAGCGCCCGCATTATTACGGAGAAACTCAGATGACATAGCCTGATGGGGGGAGGCGCTCAACACACCGCCAACTGCCTCCCACAGAGAGCCGAGCAACTCGATTTTGTTATACTGCCCGGCGTGTCCGCCCTTGGTCCTCCGCCGCTTCCGGTTGCTCCGATTTCGGTCGTCATCAGGTGCGTGGGGGCGGGCGTTGCCGGAGCGGTGGCCTACCTTGCCACGCTGTTCCGCTTTTTGAATTATTCGCAGCGGAACAGACTAAGTGCCGAAAGCTACGTCGCTTTTGCAGTAGCGGTGCTGGTCATCGGTTTCCTGGCCGCGCTGGGCGCCGGCAAGGTTCGCTACCGGATCACCGGGTGCGTACTGCTGGGTGTCTTCGTGGCGCACGCGGGTGTAATCGCCGTGGATCTTCAAAAAGATCCGACCGACCACAATCTGTTCCCGTTTGAATTCGTCATTCTGGGCATCTGTGCCTCCCCGGCTTACATAGGGGCCGCCGCAGCAGGGCTTGCCGACTGGCTGAGACGGCGAACTTGAAGGGTGGGCGACATAGAAGTGGAATCAGGCCGCACGCCGGGACTCCCAGTAATCCTCGAAGCGACCGTTGAGATGACAACATCGCAGGGCGATGATGGCGTTGGCGCCACGGACGGTCCAGAACATGCCGGATTGTTTGAGACGGG
>CAMAUG010000303.1 GCA_945861255.1 Candidatus Sulfopaludibacter sp. SbA3 | reverse complement strand
TGTTCTGGACCGTCCGTGGCGCCAACGCCATCATCGCCCTGCGATGTTGTCATCTCAACGGTCGCTTCGAGGATTACTGGGAGTCCCGGCGTGCGGCCTGATTCCACTTCTATGTCGCCCACCCGACCAGGCCTCTCCAACAACCTCTGAGCTCAGGATCGTCCAGCGGGATCGCGGAACTTGACGCGCCACACCGCCGCGGTGGGAGGATAGGCCGCGCGGCGGTATTTCGCCGTCACTGCTTGGGTTGCGTGCGAGGTTCCGAAGCCGACGGCACGATGTTCTTCATTCGCATGTAGCTGACCATGCTGCCGTAGATTTCATTGTTGTGCCCGTAGTTCTGGATCAGCAGCGCCATGCGCAGGTTCCGCGTCTGCCTGCCGCTTTCTTGGGTGATGTCGATGATCTCCGTGCCGGAGGCATCCGTCAGAGAGCCGTACACGCCCTCGCAGTAAGTGAAGGCATCGTTCAAAGCTTTCATGAACTCGGCCTTGGTGGCCAGTTTCTCCAGATTGACGCCCGCGCTGGGATTCTTTTCGCCTTTGGCTTGGGAACACCATCGGAAGTTGTAAGTAGCTAGGTGCGCGAGTTGTTGGCCGAATGTCCGCACTTCCTCCTGCGCGCCGGGACGCATGCCGTAATTCTCCTCCGGCATCTTCTCGGCCGATCTCAAAATGTTGTTGCGATTGCCCATATAGGCGCCGCGAAGCCATGTGGACAGGGGATTGGCGGTGGGCGGGGCGTTCTGTGCCGCTGCCGGAATCAACGGTAGTAACAGTAGCGCAACCACCAGAACCTTGGTCATATTGCCTCTCCTTCAGTAGATTTCAACATACACCACAATCTTGCGCTGATTCAGGGGATCCCGGGCGCGCAGGCCGATTTGAGTCGTGCTTAACGGTGCAATGTCATACTGGTCTGGTGCTCGTTCGCGAACTGGCCGCGTTTCTGAACGCCCCCTGGGAAGGCGATGGCGATCGTGAGTTGCGCCGTGTGGCGGCTTTGGGCGAAGCCGGCCCCGACGATCTCTCCTTCGTCGCCCGCGGCAAGGCGATGAAGTTGGCTCAGTCCACTCAGGCCGGATGCCTGTTGACGCCCGAAGACTTCGCCAACGCAGACGGACAGACCGTGATCCGCGTGACCGATCCACGAGCCGCGGTGGCCCGCGCCATTGCCAGGTTGCATCCCAAGACCGTCCCGCCTCCGGGCGTGCACTCCACGGCGGTGCTCGGGCCCGATGTAGTGATCGGTCCGGGTGCGCATGTGGGGTCGTTTGTATCGCTGGGCGCCGGCGTCCGCGTGGGTGCGGGCGCGGTGATCGGCCCGGGCACCACCATCGGGGAAGGCGTTTTCATCGGCGGCAATACTACGATTCACGCGCGCGTGTCGGTGTACCCCGGCGTGACCATCGGCAGTGAGGTGGTGTTGCACTCGGGCTGCGTGATCGGCGCCGACGGCTTCGGCTACGTGCTCACCAACGGTGTCTATGAGAATTTCCCCCAAATCGGGCGCGTCGAAATCGGCGACCGCGTGGAGATCGGCGCGAACTCCTGCGTGGACCGCGCGGCGCTGGGCGTCACCATGATCGGGGAAGGGACCAAGCTCGACAACATGGTGCACATTGGGCATAACTGCCGCATCGGGAGGCATGTGGTGATCGCCGCTCAGACCGGTTTATCCGGCGGAGTGGTGGTGGAGGATTACGCGGTGATTGGCGGGCAGGTGGGCATCGGCGACAAGGCGCGTATTGAATCCGGCGCCGTGCTGGGATCGGGAAGCGGCGTGCTCACGTCCAAGATCGTGCGCGGCGGGCAAGTCTTGTGGGGTACGCCCGCTCGGCCCTTGAAGCAATACCTGGGGCAGCTAGCGGTGCTGAGCAGGCTGGCGAAAAAGAGCAACGCGGAATGATCCCGCCGACTATTGCCGCCACTCCGCCGCTTCCGTCACGCTGACGCGGGCTTCCGGACGAACGGTCAGCCTGAAGCGCACCGTGCTCGAACCGTTGCGATAAATGATACGGCCGTTGCGAAGCTGCGCGGCGTCCAGTTCGACCGGCTTGCTGGAAATTCCATCTTCGATTTAGAGCAGGCCGCTACGCGCTGCCAGAACCATAGGCGATTGGCCGTTCCACGTTACGCTTAGGTTGTCTCCGGTCTTTGCGACACGCAGCGTCAGGGCATAGAACGAAGGGCGCGCGGCGGCCGGCGTGGACCGCGCCACCTCAAACCCCAGGAATCCGCCCAGCAGCAGGAAGCACATCAGCGTGATCCACACCGCGGACCCCCATGACAGCGGGATGAACGACGGAGGTTGGACGAAAGCCGCCGCTGCCTCGCGCGCGGGTACAGGGGTGGCTTCTGCGCGCCAGGATTGCTCGCGAGGTTCGCCGGCCGCCTCCCGGTCCACCCGCGGCCGGCGCTCCACTAGTGGGCGCCGTGCCGGAGGCGCCTCTCCCGTCAGCTCGTTCCTGCGGAAAGGGAATTCCAAAGGCGACACTTCCGGAAACCTGCCGCCTTCGCGAACAAAAATACCGGCGGTGCTCGCGGTGCTGGCGTATGGCTTGATCAGCAGTGTGACATGCGCCGGATCGCGAAAGAAGTGCTCCAAAATTTCCACGTCCTCCGGTGCCAGCGCCAACGCTTCCCGTGTGTGGCTTCTGAAGTAGCCGATCGGGCGATGGCGCTCGAACGCTGCTTCGAACACCGCGCTGTCCTCTTCGGTGAATTGATACGACGGGCCAAGGCGGTACTCGCACGGCACGGATTCGTATCCATCGATACGCACCACGGTGGGGGCGCCCACTTCGATACGCCCCAGCAATAGGCCGCCCATTTCCGCGCCTCGCTTACGCACCGCTCCGAAGCCGCGCATGACCTCCGCGGAGAGGCGGTCCACCACGTCCAGCGACAGGTGCACGATGACGCGGCTCTCCGGCGTTTCCCAAACGTAGTAGCCAGGGACGGCTTGTGTCGGCGATGCCATTTCGGTTACCGTTTCATCGTACTACGGTGCATGGAACACATTCCTGGAACCCTCTACATCGTCGCGACCCCCATCGGCAACCTGGAAGACATCACGTTGCGCGCCGTGCGCGTGCTGCGCGAATGCGATCTCATCGCCTGCGAAGATACGCGCCATTCCCGTAAGCTCCTGGAACATTTCGGCATCTCCAAGCCCTTGTTTAGTTACCACGAACACAATGAAGCGCAGCGCGCCGCCGAGTTGGTGCAACGCATGCAGTCCGGAGAAAATGCCGCGCTGGTTACCGACGCGGGTACGCCGCTGGTCTCCGACCCGGGCTACCGCCTGGTGCGCGCGGCGATCGATGCCGGCATCGCCGTGGTACCCGTGCCCGGCGTCTCCGCCGCGGTCGGCGCATTGAGCGCGGCGGGCCTGCCCACCGACGCGTTCCGGTTTTGCGGATTCCTGCCCGCGAAATCGTCGCAACGGCGTGCCGTGCTCGAGGAGTTGAAAACGGAAACCGGCACATTGATCTTCTACGAAACACCCCATCGCATCCTGAGCGCCCTGGAAGATGTGGAAGCCATGCTGGGCGAGCGGCCCGTGGTGGTGGCGCGGGAACTGACGAAATTGCACGAGGAGTTCCTGCGCGGGACCGCGCAAGAGATTCGCGAGCAGCTCGCCGCGCGCCCCGCCGTTAAGGGGGAGTTCACGCTCCTGATCGGCAAAGGCGAGCCGCAAGCCGTCCATCACGATCTGTCACTGGAGCAAGCCGTGCATGCCGCGGAACAAGCGGGCCTGGGCCGCATGGATGCCATCAAGCGAGTGGCCAAGGAACGCGGCCTCTCCAAGCGGGAAGTATACCGGCTGACTACCGGGCACTGAATGGCGCCGCGACCAAGCCCGTGGCGCGTCCGGAGGCGCCGTGGACCGCACGAACGCTCCACGTCATCGCTTGCGCTGTACGCGACGGTAAATCAGGGCCGCCGCGGCGCGGGACAACATGCCGCCGCGCAGGCTTGCGGTTCTTGTTCGATCAGGTCCGCGATCATGCGGATCATCGCCGGATGCGTGCCCACGGTCTCCGCCCGGACCATGCGAATGCCCAGGCCGTCGCACACGGCGCGCGCCTCCGTGTCCAGATCGTACAGCACCTCCATGTGATCGGACAGGAATCCGATGGGTGCGATCACGGTGTCGCGCCGCGCGGCATCGCCGCGCAATTCGTCGCACACGTCGGGACCAAGCCACGGCTGCCCAGGCGCTCCGCTGCGGCTTTGATACACAAGCTTCCATTCACGTGCGCCCCCAGCCTGCGCGACGCTGCGGCAGGCTTGTTCCAGTTGTTGAACGTAAGGGCTGGCTTCCGCCATTGCGACAGGCACGCTGTGCGCCGTGAACACTACGCGCGCTCCTGGCAACCGTGCGAGCGCGTCGCGCACCCGTGCCGCCATGGCTTCCACAAAAAGAGGATGGCCGGAAAACGGCGGAATCTTCACGATTTCCGGCGCGCCTTCCCCCACTGCCGCGCGCGCGCTTGCGATGTTTTCCAGATATTGCCTGCAACCGGAGTATGACCCAAACGCCGACGTCGTGAATGCAATCGCCCGCCGCACGCCGTCCGCACGCATCTGCGCCAAGGTGGAAGCCAGCAGGGGATGCCAATTGCGATTCCCCCAGTAGATGGGCACCTTAGCGACGGGCCGGAGCGCTTCGATCAACGCCCTGTTTTGGTCGTTGATGGGACTACGACCCTCGAAATGGTAGTAGTGCTCGGCGACCTCCAGCATACGCTCCCGGGGGACGTTCTTGCCACGTAAGACATTCTCCAAAAAGGGGATAACGTCCTCGCGGGATTCCGGCCCGCCGAAGGATACGATCAACAAAGCGTCAAAATAAGACATTAGAGCCTATTCTAGCCCAAGTTCGTCACGGGTCCGTTGATTTCAGCTTTTTTGGGCCTGGGAATGAGAGCAAGTTCCGTGCGTGCAATGGCGGCTTCTGAAAATGGCGATGTAGTGTAGACCTACCCTCTTGTAAGCAGAACTGAGTCATGACACGA
>CAMAUG010000302.1 GCA_945861255.1 Candidatus Sulfopaludibacter sp. SbA3 | reverse complement strand
TTCCCGTCTCAAACAATCCGGCATGTTCTGGACCGTCCGTGGCGCCAACGCCATCATCGCCCTGCGATGTTGTCATCTCAACGGTCGCTTCGAGGATTACTGGGAGTCCCGGCGTGCGGCCTGATTCCACTTCTATGTCGCCCACCCTCTAATGACCACCCGGCGTTCGACCGCGCGGAATTCAATTTTCGTACTCGCTATCAGCCGTCGCCAGGCATTTGCCACGCGCGACGGCACCGCGAGCAGGATAAGTCTATCCAGCTGTTTATGCTACGATGAGAATCGTTTTCGATGTGTCAAATCGGGCAATTTAGAGGCTGATTCATGTGGATTGTCAGGCTAGCACTGAGTCGGCCCTACACGTTTGTGGTGATGGCGGTGCTGATCGCCATTCTAGGCGCGACTGCCATCGTAAGCCTGCCGGTCGATATCTTTCCCCATATCGACATCCCCATTATCAGCGTCGTTTGGCAATATCACGGCCTTTCACCCGAGGAGATGGAAAGCCGCATCGTCACGAATTTTGAACGCTCGCGGCCGGCCAATGTGAACGATATCGAGCACATTGAATCCCAGTCTCATCAGGCCATGTCCGTGGTCCGCGTCTACTTTCACCCCAATGTGCAGGTAGATCTGGCTATGGCCCAGATCATCACGCAATGCCAGGTGATGGTTCGCAACATGCCGCCCGGAACGTTTCCGCCGCAGGTGCTCAAGTACGACGCCGCCAGCGTTCCCATACTGCAACTCGGGCTCAGCAGCCCGACTCTGAAGGAACAGGAAATCTTCGATCTTGCGAACAATTTCATCCGGACATCGCTGGGCACTGTGCAGGGAGCGACCATTTCCTACCCGTTCGGCGGGAAGAACCGCCAGGTGATGGTGGATCTGAACCTGAATGAGCTATATGCGAAGCAGCTTTCCCCAATCGATGTCTCAAACGCGCTGAACCTGCAAAACCTGATCCTGCCCTCGGGTACCGCCAGGTTTTCCCAGACCGAATACCCGGTGCGCCTCAACAGCAGCCCCGCAACTGTCGCGGAGTTCAACAACCTGCCCATCCGGACCGTCAATGGCGCGGCTATTTACATGAAGGATGTAGCAACCGTGCACGACGGTTTCGTGCCCCAGCAGAACATCGTCCGCACGAACGGGTCCCGCGGCGTGTTGTTGACGGTGACGCGCAACGGGAAGGCGTCCACGCTGGCCATCGTCGACGCGGTGAAGAATGCGCTTCCCAAAATCATGGCGACTCTTCCGCCGGAGCTGAAGGTGTCCGTTTTTGGAGATCAGTCCCTCTTCGTTCGCGCCGCCATGGGGAGTTTGGTGCGTGAAACTCTGCTCGCGGCGTTCCTCACCGGCGTTATCATTCTCCTGTTCCTGGGCAGTTGGCGAAGCACGCTGATCGTTTGCCTCTCCATTCCACTCTCTATTCTGACCTCCTTATGCTTCCTGAGCCTTCTGGGGCAGACCATCAACGTGATGACGTTAGGAGGCCTGGCGCTGGCGGTGGGCATCCTGGTGGACGATGCAACGGTAGCCATCGAAAATACGCACCGCAACCTCGGCATGGGCAAAGGCCTGGTCCGGGCGGTTCTGGATGGAGCGGCGCAGATCGCCATCCCCACGCTGGTTTCCACGCTCGCCATCTGCATCGTGTTCGTACCGGTGCTGCTGCTGACGGGGACGGCCAAGTACCTCTTTACACCGCTCGCCATGGCCGTGGTGTTCGCCATGCTCGCCTCTTACGGGCTATCGCGAACCTTGGTTCCCACGTTGGTGCATCATCTACTCCGGGGCGAAGTCGCCGCACATCAGGCAAGTGGGCGCTCAGCCGGGGGGATCTTCCGGCGCATACATCGAGCGGCGGATTCCCTGTTCGAACGCCTACGCTACCGTTACATGGGCCTGCTCGACTTCTCGCTTCGTCACCGGGGGCCGGTCCTGGGCGTCTTCCTGGTCTTTTCGATCGGCTCCCTGGGTCTGGCGCGCATGGTGGGCCGCGATTTCTTCCCGCAGGTGGATGCGGGCCAGTTGCGGCTCCACGCCCGGCACGCATCCGGCACGCGGCTGGAGCAGACGGAAGTGCGTCTGGCGGAAGTGGAGCGGGAAATTCGCAATATTCTTCCGGCGGGAGAGATCGAGACGATCATTCACAATATCGGGATCCCCAACGCGTGGGGCAGCATCGCGCAAGGCGACGTGCCCAACATCGCGGCCACCGACGGCGAGATCCTGATTTCGCTGAATCGGGAAAAGCACGGACCGGTCCGGGACTATGAAGTGCAGCTTCGAAAGCGCTTAAGCCGGCGTTTCCCCGACATGGTGTTTTTCTTCGAGCCCGCCAACATCACCAACCAGATCTTGAGCTTTGGATTGCCGGCGCCGATCGACTTGCAAGTGGTGGGCCGCGATAGCACCGGTAATTACAAGATCGCTCAAGAGCTCAAAGACCGCATCCAGCTCCTTCCCGGCGCCGCGGACGTTCATATCCACCAGGTTTTTCGCCAACCCCAGTTGAATCTGGATGTGGACCGCGTCAAGGCGGGGCAGTTGGGGTTGACTCAACGCGATGTCACCAGCAGCATGCTGATTTCGCTCAGCGGCAACAATCAGGTGGCGCCGAGCTTTTGGCTGAATCCGGCCAATGGCGTCAGCTACAACGTAGGAGTGCAGACGTCGCCGTACCGGATCGATTCCCTGGACCAGTTGCTGCGCACGCCGATTACTGCCGCCACCGGCGTCGTGAACTCCACCACCCCGGGGTCTCTCGCGGGCGCGTCCGCCAGCGGAAACGCGTCCATCGGATCCTCCCCGAACGGGGCATCGCAGGCCTATGGAAATCCGGGAGCCATGGTGGGCGGAACGCAGCTACTTTCAAATCTAGTGAACGTGCATCGTAGTTCCGGACCGGTGATTGTCAATCACTACAACGTGGCCCCGGTCTTCGACGTCTATGCCAACGTGGATCGGCGCGATTTGGGTGGCCTGGGCGCGGATGTCCAGAAAATTATCGCGGAAACACAGGCGCACTTGCCGCGCGGCACCTCGCTGATGCTGCGAGGTGAATATGACACCATGCAGACGTCGTTCAGCCGGCTGGGGCTGGGAATGATCTTCGCCATTCTGCTGGTCTACGTTCTGATGGCTGTCAATTTCCAATCCTGGCTGGACCCCTTCATCATTTTGACGGCACTGCCGGGCGCGCTCGCGGGAATTCTTTGGATCCTCTTTGTTACGGGCACGACGCTGAGCGTCCCGTCACTGATGGGATCCATCATGGCGGTGGGCGTCGCCACGGCCAACAGCATCCTCCTGGTCACGTTCGCCAACGACGAACGTTCCACCATTCTTGTGGCCCGCGATGCGATGCTCTCCGCTGGTTTCGCTCGCATCCGTCCCGTGTTGATGACGGCTCTGGCCATGATGGCGGGCATGGGTCCCATGGCGCTGGGCTGGGGTGAGGGCGGCGAGCAAAATGCTCCCCTGGCGCGTGCCGTGATTGGGGGACTCGCGGGCGCGACCCTTACCACGCTGTTTATCGTCCCCATCATTTACAGCTACTTGCGCGGAAAGCCTCCCGTGGATCAGGAGCACCGCTTGGCGGAGGAAGAGCGCATTGAGGCAGTGGAGTCCGGATGGGATCTCATGGAGATGCCCAAATGAGATACGGCGACTCCAGTCAGGAAGGCTCCCCCAAGGCGGTCGGCGGAGATTCGACGGAGCAGCAACTGCGTCGCCAGGTGGACGATTTGCGGCGGCAGCTTCGCGAGCGCGAGCCCGGCGGTCCCGCGGCCAGCCGTTGGCGGCCCTCCGGCATCACGATTTTCGCGCTGGTGCTGGGCTTGACAGTGTTGTTCGCGGGAGCGTTTCTGGCGGGCTACGTCCCCCTGCAGAAACGGAATGCGCTGGTTCGCGCGGAGGCGTTAGAGCATGAAAATGAGGTGCCGCGCGTCGAGGTGATGCGCGTGGGCCGCGCCCCGGCCAAAAGCGATCTCAACCTTCCCGCTACGCTCCAGGCAGTGACCGAGGCTCCCGTTCTGGCGCGCGCCGACGGTTACCTGAAGCGCCGTCTGGCCGATATCGGCGACCGTGTCACTGCCGGGCAGACGCTGGCGGAGATCGATGCGCCGGAGGTAGATCAGCAAATCCGCCAGGCCGAAGCCGTCGTGGAGCAAACCCAGGCCGCCGTGGAGCAATCGCAAGCGGCCGTCGAACAGGGTAAAGCGAACCGCGACCTGGCCATCCTTACGGCCGGACGATGGAAGCTGCTGGCGGCGCAGGGTGTGGTTTCCCAACAGGAAAACGATCAGTACCAGGCGCAGTTGGTTGCGCAGAACGCGAACGTGCAGGCGCTGGAAAAAGCGGTCCTGGCGCAACGCAGCAACGTGGCCGCGGCCAGGGCCAACCTCGCCCGTCTCCAGGAGGTGCAGAGCTACCGCGTGGTCAAGGCTCCGTTTGAAGGCGTCATCACGGTGCGCAACGTGGATGTGGGAGCTCTGGTAAACATCGGGACTACTCTGCTATACCGGATCGCGCAAGTAAAGACTCTCCGGGCGTTCGTGAACGTTCCTCAAAGCGATGCGAATTCGGTGCGCGTGGGCCAGAGCGCGCGATTGACGCTTTCCAATTTTCCGGGCCGCCGCTTCCTCGGAAAAGTGACGCGCACGGCGAACGCGCTGGATCCCGCCAACCGTACGATGCTGGCCGAAATCGAAGTTCCGAATACCGATGGCGCTCTGTTTCCGGGCATGTACGCCGAGGTCGGCTTGAGCAGCGCGCTCCGTAATCCTCCCCTGATGATTCCGGCGCAGGCGCTCATCGTGCGCTCCGACGGCGCGCAGGTTGCCGTGGTGGGGCCGGATGGGATCGTGCATCTGCGGAAAGTCGCGATTGGCCGGGACTATGGAGACCGTGTTGAAATTGTCCAAGGCGTGGAGGAAGGCGCCACCATCCTCGCCAGCGCGGACGCCGCGCCGCAGGAAGGCGCCAGGGTCATTCCTCTAATGAGCGGTAGCGCGCAGCCCTAACTGTCCAT
>CAMAUG010000301.1 GCA_945861255.1 Candidatus Sulfopaludibacter sp. SbA3 | reverse complement strand
TGCAAACTTTACGGGGTGGGGGAAGATGAGGAATGCCCCGATTTGTTGCGGTCGAACAGTTGTTCGCAGGTCGCCACTTGGACGCGGAGATTGTGGTGTTGTGCGAGCGGTGGTATTTGAGTTTCAAGCTGAGTTACAGAGATTTGGTCAGCATGATGGGCGAGCGCGGCATCGGGCTGGCCCACACGACGATTTTGAGATGGGTGCAGCATTACTCGCAGGAATTTGAGAAGCGGTGGCAGCGGTACGCGCGTCCGGTGGGCGGCTCCTGGCGGATGGATGAGACCTACGTGAAGGTGTGGGGCGAATGGGTTTACCTGTACCGAGCCGTCGACAAAGCGGGCAAGACTGTCGATTTCTATTTGAGTCGGCAAGGGGATGTCAACGCGGCGAAAGCGTTTCTGCGCAAGGCGATGAAGGGGCAGCGGGTACCAATTAAAGTGACCCTGGATGCGTACGCGGCGTCGCATCGCGCTGATTTGAAGGACGATGGCGAATTACCGAAGCGCGTGCTGGTGCGGAGCAGCAAGTACTTAAACAACTTGATCGAGCAGGATCATCGAAGAATCAAGCAACGGTTGCGACCGATGTTGAGGCTGAAGAGTTTTGAGACGGCAGACGTCGTGATCGGGGGCATCGAACTGGCGGAGAAGATCAAGAAGGGGCAATTCAAGATTCAAGATGGGCAAGCTGGGCGGGTGCAAGGCGACGCTGCCGGAGATCTGGCGAGCCGCTCGGGCCGCCTAATCGAAAAACTCCGAATCGAGCGGAAAGTTCGCTCAGGATCCCTGGCCGTTTCGAATTTGCACCAGAGCCCGTCACTACCGCGACGCGGCTGCGGCTTTCTCCTCCGCCCTCACACCGGAGAGAATATTGACCAGCGCGTAGTTTCCCTCATGACAGGCGTACTCGTACACCGGATCCTTGCTCCAACGCATGGTGATCTCCCCGGACCAGGGAGCTGTGTAAATCGATGGATCCTCAATCGTGAACTGGTACAGCAGAATATCCGGCGCGGTTCGCGTGAATCTCTCGATCACGCGCGTCCTGTCGCTGGTGCGGTGAAATATCAAAAACATGGAGCGCCCCGCCCAATTCACGGACGGGTTCGCGGTGCCGTCGTCCGCGCCCGCCCTGCCGTTCAGATTGGTGGTTTCCACCACAAGAGTGTCACCCTCGTAGTGCCCCACTGAGTCGCCGGCCCACTGGGGAATGCTCCCGTGCGGACGTCCATCCAGGGGAATGGTACGGAAATCGTGCATCATTTCTGCGGCAATTGCGACATGATCATGCGTCTGTACGATGTGATAGGTATTGTTGTACGCATAGGGCAACATGGGCGGCCCGATGTTCGGCATCCATAGGCATCGATCCCAAACAAACAAATGCTGCGCGTCGTCGGCCGGATGCTGGTCTCTGTATTCCCGCTCCGCAGCGAATCTCCGCTGCGCTTCCGCACTGAAGGGCGGCAATTTCCCGTCCTTTGGGTCCGTGATAATGGAGGTCCGCAGCGTCGCCACCACCTGCCTGGATTCAAAGAACACGGCATTGTATCCCCCCACGGACCCAGGAGGCGCCTTCGCCTGATCCACGCGAACCGTACCCCGTTCAATCCGTGCCGCCTCGTCCGGAGTCAAGAACTCCCGGCCCTCAAAAGATGCCGGCCTCTGCAAAGGCGTGGCCGTATGGTTCGTCCAGTAGCCCGAAAAATCAGGCCGGCCATCCGGCAGACGCGGCGGCTGATACTTGGCGGGCCTGGCGGTGGATTTGTTTTTCGCGGGCGCGGTCGCAGCCGGCGCGGCAGACTGCGCGGCCATCGGCATCGGTGCAGTGAAAACGATCGCCGCAAGGAGGAACGTCACCGGGGCACGGGCCGCCAACAATCGATCTCGCGTGAAATCCATCATACAGATCTCCATCCAATATGATTCTAATCCGCACCGGCTGCAAACCTGACGCGCCGGGCGTAGCTCGGCTACGCTCCAGTCCGGCTACTCCAAAGCCTGGTAGGTCAGCCTCTGGAACTGTTGCGCCGCATTGGTGTTCGGCGGCAGAATATTGATCAAGAAAATTCCAAACATGCTTTCTTTCGGATCGATCCAGAAGCTGGTGCCCGCCGCTCCGCCCCAATAGTAGGACCCCTCCGAAGCTGGCTCTCCGGACTTTCCGGGGGAAGGATTGATCGCAAACGTCAGACCGAAACCCGCATACCCCGCCAGCACGCCCATGTGCGGCATTCCACCCAGACTTTCGGTACGCATCATCTCGACCGATTTCGGCGTGAGAATTCTCACGCCGTCCAATTTCCCGTTGTTGAGCAGCATTTGATAGAAACGCGCGAAATCGTCGAGTGTGGAGGTCAGTCCGGCGCCGCCCAACAACAAGACCGGTTTCTTCTTGAAACTGTCCTGAGCGGGCGAAGTCGATTTCTGGATGCCGGTGGCTCCTTCACCCCTTTTCGGAGCATACAGCGTGGCGAGCCTGTTCCACTTATCCTCGCTCACATAAAACGCTGTATCCTTCATCCCGAGAGGCTTGAAGATCCGGTCTTCGAAAAACTTGTCGAGCGTCGTGCCCGAAAGAACTTCGACCAACCGCCCCAGAACATCGATCGAATAGCCGTAGCGGAACACCGTTCCCGGCTGCTCATGGAGCGGAACGCTCGCCAGCCGGCGGGTGGCTTCGGCCAGATCAAAAGCCACCAGGGGAGCGCCGCCCGACATTTCAATTTTCTTGTAGACTTCTTCGCCGTTTTCATCCTTGGGCCCGGCGTAGCTGAGGCCGGTCGTGTGGCGGAACAGATCTTTCACCAGGATGGGGCGGTCAAGCGGCACAGTGTAAAAGGTACGCTTTCCCGTTGCATCCGTACCCTCTTTAGCGACGCGGGTCTTGGCGAACTCCGGCAAGTATTTGGAGACCGGATCATTCAATGAAAACAATCCCTCTTCATACAACATCATCGCCGCGACGCCGGTGACGCCTTTCGTCATCGAGTACATGCGAACAATGGTGTCTTGCTTGAAGTCTCCCCAAACACGGCTGTAAACCACTTTGCCGTTGCGCGAAATCAGGCCGGAGGCGCCGGTCAAATCTCCGGCATTAACGTGTTTCTGCATGACTCCGTCGATGAGTTTGAGGCGCTCCGCCGACAGTCCGTTCTGTTCGGGCGCGCCCGAGGGCAACGAGGCCGAAAGACCTGGAGCAAGAGTGAGGAGAAACAGCGCGAAGAGCTTCTTCATAGCTCACAATTGTAGCGGGTTTTCACCGGAAACGCCGCTGGATTGCGAAGCACGTGGGTTGCGAAGCGTGGCCCGCCTCTACGCCGGAATCTTCAGCAGCGCCGCCGCCGTTCGGCCCAGTATCGCTAGCCGTTCCGCCTCGTTCAGGCCCGGCGTGCCTAGTATGTGGTCCACCGACGTCCTCGTCCACGGATAGGGATAATCGGTGCCCATCATGATCTGGCTCGCGCCGCATTCGGCCACCAAATGCCGCAGCGCTTCCGGAGTAAACACTAGCGAGTCGAAATAAAGCTGTCGCAGATATTCGGTGGGACGTTTTTTCAGTGCCCCTTTCACGCAGTTCTCGGGAAACGTCAAGCAGCCTTGATCGGAGCGGCCGGCGTAGGACGGCAGATACCCGCCTCCATGGGCAGCGCAGATCCGGAGTCGCGGAAACCGGTCCAGTGTTCCTTCGAAAATCAAGTGGGAGAGCGCAATGGTGGTCTCCAGCGGGTTCCCAATGACGTTGGACAGGAATCCATTCCCTTGCAGCCTCTTGCCGAGCTCCGGAACGCCCGACGGGGCCTGTGGATGCAGGAAGATGAGGGCTCCCAGTTCCTGGGCCTTTGCCCAGAAGGGCGCGAATCGAGGCGAGGAGAGTTCCTCGCCGTTGACGTTGCCGCCGATCGCGGCTCCGCGCAGGCCCAGCTTCTTCATCCCCACTTCGAGTTGCTCCACGGCCATGTCGGGATGCTGCAGCGCCACGGACGCATAGCCGACAAACCGCTCCGGATGCGTCGCGCAGAGCTCCGCCAGTTTCTCATTCTGAAGGACAATGATCTTGCGGGCGACGTCGCGGTCCGCCGCGTACCAGAAAGCATTGATGCTGATGGCCTGAACGTCAATACCCTGCTGATCCATCGCCCGCAGGCGATCGTTCAGGCTGACTCCAGCGAGAGCCTCATTCCCGGTCGCTTTGCGGCCCATCATTTCGATGGCGCCCGGGATCAGGCAGTGGGCGTGAACGTCCACCGTCTTCACAAGGCGGCCGCCTACCCTCACTTGGCGTCGCGGCGCACCTGCTTGCGGGGCCGCGCTCGCCAGCGAACAGCCCGTGAACAGGATGCCCGCCATTCCCCCGGTCAGTGTCTTTACGAACTCTCTTCTATCAGGCATCGTATTTCAGGACCCAGCATAGCAGCAGCTTGGCGAGTGCTGGCGCTCAACCGTCATGGCTCCTATCAGCCGGTTGAATACGGTATGGATATGGAGGCCACGGTGGTACGGCCCACCTTACGGGCGGCGCGGAGCAAACGCAGGAACACCTGCGCCGTGATGAAAGCATCGCCGCCCGCGGTATGGCGATCATGCGGCGCCACTGCGAACATTTCGCACAACGCATCCAGTGTGAATCCCTGCGCCATGGTTCGATCCGCGAACGCTCCATCGTCGTTCAGGTGCAGCGTCAAATCCATCGTGTCCAGGGCGCGGTTCTTCAGCTGCATATTGAAGTGCCGCTGATAGGCCACGTTAAGAGTCTGAATATCGTGGCCGATATGATGCCCCACGATCACACCGTCCCGTAGGTAGTCGAGAAACAGCTCAAGCGCCACTGGCTCGTCCATGCCTACGCTGGCTTCCTCGCGGGTGATGCCGTGAATCGTGACGGACGCGGAATTATAGTCCAGCTTGAGCAGCGCCTCGAAGGAATCGTCCAGGCGAATCTCGAAATCCTCCACGGCGACGGCCCCAATGGTGATGAGCCGGTCGCGCCGCGGGTCCAACCCCGTCGTCTCGCTGTCCAGGACCACAAAGCGAAC
>CAMAUG010000300.1 GCA_945861255.1 Candidatus Sulfopaludibacter sp. SbA3 | reverse complement strand
TACAGGTGGGAGGGCCGTTGGGCGCTTATTTTCCGGACGCACTGCTCGAAACCCCGCTCGATTACGAAGCGTTCGCGGAAAAGAAAGGCCTCATCGGGCACGGCGGCGTGGTGGTCTTCGACGACACTGTGGACCTGGCCCAGCAGGCCCGTTTCGCGATGGAATTCTGTGCCATCGAGAGTTGCGGAAAGTGCACGCCGTGCCGGATCGGCTCGACCAGGGGCGTGGAAGTGATCGACAAGATCGTTGCCGGCCAGGACCGGGAACGCAACCTGGAACTGCTGGACGATCTGTGCGAAACGCTGCTGGACGGCTCCTTATGCGCGCTGGGAGGCTTGACGCCCTACCCGGTCCAGAGCGCTGTCAAGCACTTTCCCGGCGATTTTGCGAAAATAAAGGCGTAGGTACTGACATGCCCTTGCTCCAAGAAACCGATTTCGGCACGCCGGTCTCCGTTGCCCAATCGTTGGTGAGTCTGGAGATCGATGGGCAACCGGTGACGGTCCCCTCGGGAACCTCCGTGATGCGCGCCGCGGTGGAAGCCGGCATCGGAATTCCGAAGCTGTGCGCCACCGATAGCGTCAAGTCGTTTGGGTCTTGCCGGCTGTGCCTGGTGGAGATCGACGGCAAGCGCGGTACGCCTGCCTCCTGCACCACCACCGTGGAGCCGGGGATGCGCGTTCGGACGCAGACGCCCAAGCTGGCCAAGCTGCGGCGCGGCGTGATGGAACTGTACATTTCCGATCATCCCTTGGATTGTCTGACGTGCTCGGCGAACGGCGATTGTGAATTGCAGGACATGGCGGGCGCGGTGGGCCTGCGCGAAGTCCGCTACGGCTATGCCGGCGAAAATCATTTGAGCGCCCCGAAGGATGAATCGAACCCGTACTTCACGTTTGAGGCGTCCAAGTGCATCGTATGTTCCCGCTGCGTGCGTGCGTGCGAAGAAGTGCAAGGCACGTTCGCGCTGACCATCGAAGGGCGCGGCTTCGATTCGAAAGTGTCCGCGGGTGGAAAATCGTTCTTCGATTCCGAATGCGTGTCATGCGGAGCGTGCGTGCAAGCCTGTCCGACGGCGACTCTGAACGAAAAAAGCGTCATTCAAATGGGCGTGCCGGAGCGCACGGTGATCACCACTTGCGCCTACTGCGGCGTGGGGTGCTCGTTCAAGGCCGAGCTGCAAGGCGATCAAGTGGTGCGCATGGTTCCGCACAAGGACGGCAAGGCGAATCACGGGCACTCCTGCGTCAAAGGCCGCTTCGCGTTCGGCTACGCGACGCATAAGGACCGCATTCTGAATCCGATGATCCGCGCCAAGATCAGCGATCCGTGGCGCGAGGTGAGCTGGGAAGAGGCCATCTCCCACGCGGCCAGCGAGTTCAAGCGCATTCAAGCCAAGTACGGGCGCGATTCGGTAGGCGGCATCACTTCTTCGCGCTGCACCAACGAAGAGACGTACCTGGTGCAGAAGATGATCCGCGCGGCGTTCGGCAACAACAACGTGGATACGTGCGCGCGCGTGTGCCATTCACCCACGGGCTACGGTTTGAAGGCGACCTTTGGGACATCGGCGGGCACGCAGGATTTCGATTCCGTGGAAGAAGCTGACGTGATGATGGTGATCGGCGCGAACCCCACCGACGCCCACCCGGTGTTTGCTTCTCAGATGAAGAGACGGCTGCGCGAGGGCGCGAAGCTGATCATCGTGGATCCGCGGCGCATCGATATGGTGGAAACGCCTCACGTCAAGGCGGATTACCACCTGGCGCTGAAGCCCGGAGCGAACGTCGCCGTGATCAATGCCTTGGCGCACGTGATCGTCACCGAAGGATTGCTGGCGGAAGACTACATCAAGGAACGCTGCGACACTGCCGCGTTCGAGCCGTGGCGTAAGTTTATCGCCCAGGAAAAGAACTCGCCGGAAGCGCTGGAATCCGCCACGGGCGTCCCGGCGGCCGAGATTCGCGGCGCGGCGCGGCTATATGCCACCGGCGGCAACGGAGCCATTTACTACGGCCTGGGCGTCACCGAGCACAGCCAGGGATCTACGATGGTGATGGGCATGGCGAATCTGGCGATGCTCACCGGAAACCTGGGGCGGCGCGGCGTGGGCGTGAATCCGTTGCGCGGCCAGAACAACGTGCAGGGCGCTTGCGACATGGGATCGTTCCCGCACGAATTTTCGGGCTACCGCCACGTGTCCGATGACACGACGCGGAAGATGCTGGAGCAGGATTGGAAGGTCGCGCTCGAAAGCGAACCGGGCCTGCGCATCCCCAACATGCTGGATGCCGCGGTGGAGGGAACGTTCTTAGGACTTTACGTGCAGGGCGAGGACATCGTGCAGTCCGATCCCAACACCAAGCACGTGACGGCCGGGCTCGCGGCGATGGAATGCGTGGTGGTGCAGGATCTGTTTTTGAACGAAACCGCGAATTACGCGCACGTGTTCCTGCCGGGTTCGTCGTTCCTCGAAAAAGATGGCACGTTCACCAACGCCGAACGGCGGATCGGACGCGTGCGCAAGGCGATGGCGCCCATGGCGGGTCTGGAAGACTGGCAAGCCACCATGGCGCTTTCCGCCGCGCTGGGCTATCCGATGCACTACACCCATCCCTCCGAAATCATGGATGAGATCGCACGGCTGACTCCGACGTTCGCCGGGGTGAGCTATGCGAAGCTGGACGAACTGGGCAGCGTGCAGTGGCCGTGCAACGATGCCGCGCCCGAGGGCACGCCCATCATGCACATCGGCGAATTCGTGATCGGCAAGGGCAAGTTCATGATGACCGAATTCGTGCCCACCGATGAACGCAGCACGGCGCGCTTCCCGCTGATTCTGACCACGGGGCGGATTCTTTCGCAATACAACGTGGGCGCGCAGACGGCCCGCACTCCCAACAACGTGTGGCACAGCGAGGACGTGCTGGAGATTCATCCGTTCGACGCCGAGCATCGCGGCATTCGCGACGGCGATCTGGTGGCGCTCGCCAGCCGCAGCGGCGACATTGCTTTGCCGGCCCGGATTTCCGAGCGCATGCAGCCGGGAGTGGTGTACACCACGTTCCATCACGCGATGACCGGCGCCAATGTGGTGACCACGGAATTTTCGGACTGGGCCACCAACTGCCCCGAATACAAAGTGACCGCCGTGCAGGTGCAACTGGCGAAGAAGACCTCGGAGTGGCAGCAGCAGTACGGCGAAATGCGCCGCCGGAATACGCGGATTCTGGAAGACGACGCAGTGATGGCGCACGGCGACTGATTGTGATCCAGAAAAGATGAAGTCCGAGCACATGGTTCACATGGCGAACCAGATCGCCCAGTTCTTCGCGGCCTATCCGCACGAGGAAGCCGTCGCCGGCGTCGCCGATCACTTGAAGAAATTCTGGGAGCCGCGCATGCTCCGGCAACTGCACGAACACATCGCACAAGGCGGCGCGGGGTTGCACGCCCTGGTGCTGGAGGCCGCGAGAAAACCAAATTAAGCGATCAGGGACGCGTTCCCTGGCCCGCACGCCATGAGCCCTTTTAGTTTAGATCGTCCAATTTGGAGTACAATCATGTTCTGCGAATCCGATGCCTAAAAAACGATCTCCCGCGGCGCTGAGGCGAGTCGCCTCATTAAATGCGCTGCCCGGTGGGTCGCGCCCGGCGGCGGCCGCCGCCAACCTCGGGACTGCGTCGGCCCCCCGGATCGGGGCCGCGCGGACCGCACCGGCCGCCCCGCCGGCCCTGCCCGCTGCGCCGTCCGCGCCGGAGCCGGAAATCCTGGAGCCCGACCTAGTCACCGGGAGACCGTTCCCGATTGTCGGCATCGGGGCCTCGGCTGGAGGCTTTGAGGCGTTCCGGCAACTGCTGCATGAGCTATCGAGGGACACCGGCATGGCTTTCGTGCTGGTGCAGCACCTGGACCCGGGGCACGAGAGCATGCTGACCAAGCTGCTTTCCAGGGCCACTCAGATGCCGGTCACCGAGGTGAAGGATGGCATGGGAATCGAGCCCAACCATGTGTACGTGATTCCGCCCAACACCACCATGGAGATTCTGGATGGCGTCCTGCGGCTGCGGGCGCGGGACGACCCCGCCGCCAGGCACCTGCCTGTGGACAGCTTCTTTCACTCGCTGGCTGCCGAGCAGGGCAGCCGCGCCATCGGAGTGATCCTGTCGGGAACGGCCTCCGACGGGACCCTGGGCCTGAAGGCCATCAAGGCCGAAGGCGGCATCACCTTTGCCCAGGACGAGGGATCCTCCAAGTACTTCGGAATGCCGGGCAGTGCCGTCGCCGCCGGGTGCGTGGATTTCGTTCTGCCGCCCGAAGCCATCGCCGCGGAACTGGCGCGCATCGGCCGCCATCCCTATGTGGGCGTGCACCGGCCGTCCCAGACGCCGCCCCTGCCCGCCGAAGGCGAAGGCGCCGGCGACGGGCAACTTCGCAAGATCTTCGGGATGCTCCGCAACGCGACGGGCGTGGATTTCACGCACTACAAGTACAGCACCATCAAGCGCCGCATCGCGCGCCGCATGGTGGTCCACAAGATGGAGACTGTCGAGCAGTACATCCAATACATTGGGGCCAACCGGGGCGAGTTGGAAGATCTCTACGAGGACTTCCTGATTCACGTAACCGAGTTTTTCCGGGATCCCGAGGCCTTTCAGAAGTTGCAGGAAATCGTCTTTCCCGCGATCGTCGAGGCCAAGGCGCCCGGAGAGACGCTGCGCATCTGGACGCCGGGCTGTTCCACCGGCGAGGAGCTGTACAGCATTGCCATCGCGCTGCTGGAGTACCTTGGCGACAAGGCCGCGGGGATTCCCATCCAGATGTTCGGCACCGACATCAGCGAGACCTCCATTGAAAAAGCGCGGGCCGGCGTGTACCCGGAAAGCAGCCTGGTGGGCGTTTCCCCGGAGCGCCTGCGGCGCTTCTTTGCCCAGGTCAATGGCCACTACCAGATCAATAAGACGGTGCGGGAAATGTGCATCTTCGCGCGCCAGGACCTGGGCAAGGACCCGCCCTTCTCCAGGCTGGCCCTGGTCAGTTGCCGGAATGTGCTCATCTACATG
>CAMAUG010000299.1 GCA_945861255.1 Candidatus Sulfopaludibacter sp. SbA3 | reverse complement strand
CGCCTGCTGTATGCGGGCTTTCTGCGAGTTCACGTCCGCATCGGGATATACCTGGTACCACAACGTCGTCTTCGACGCAGCCGCGATCTTGTCAATCGGCTGACTCGATTCACCGCTCACCACCATTACGGCCTTGGCAGCCGAAGCTCCGCGCACCGTCGCCAGTTCGCCCTCCGGATGAAATGCCTGTTGCCCGCCGGCGGGTCCCACGATGATCGGCGCGAACAGCTTCTCGCCGAACAAATCGGTGGTCAGATCCAGACCCATCGTGTCCACCATCATGCGCGGCCGCAATGTGATCCGCTCAAAGAACGTTCGGTCGCCGCCGGCGATCGTGTCATAAACAGCCGGCGCCAGCTTGCGCGCGGCCACGTCTTCAAACTCCAGAACGTTGACCAGATCCGCCATCGGCGCAATACGCCCCGGCGCTTCTCCCATCAGCTTTGGGCCGGGGTTCTGCTGCCCTGGCAGAGAGGCAACTGCAGCCAGCGATCCAAAACCGGCCAGCGTCGCGCGCCTTGTCATCTTGTTGTTCGTTTTCATGGGAAATTCAATTTTCATCGGAAGCGCGTCTTCACCAAGGTGCGATCGATAGAGGCCAGCGTGGGCCTGCCGGTTTGTGCCATCGCCATCACTAGTTCGGCTTGCAGGATCTCGAAGACTCGCTTCACGCCCGGAGCGCCAAATGCCCCTAGTCCCCAGCGGGCCGTACGGCCAACGCACACGGCGCTCGCTCCCAAGGCAAGAGCTTTGAGTATGTCTGACCCGCTACGGAATCCGCTGTCGATGATCACCGGAACGCGCCCGCGCACCGCCGCCACGATCTCCGGCAACACTTCCACGGTGGATGGGCCGTAATCCACCGACCGGCCGCCATGGTTGGACACATAAACGCCATTCAGCCCATGCTCGATGCATAACTCGGCATCTTCGGCCGTCACGATTCCCTTGGCGAAGAACGGGACCTTCACGACGGGCCGGATTTCATCCAGGAATTTCCAGCTGTACCACAACCTGTTATCGGGAACACGATAAGGATTATGGAAGACAGGCCTGCGCGGCGCTCTGCCGCCCGGCTCTTCCGTCAGGTGCCGGTAATGACCCGGGCGCTCATAATACGTGGCCTGCTGATCCATTGTAATGGCCACCGCTTTACAGCCCGCGGCTTGAGCCTTCTCGAGCATTTCCTTGGTGTCGTCCACCGACTGCCTGGGATAAAGCTGGAACCATACCGGACCGGGGGCGGACGCCGCGATCTTATCGAATGGGAAGCTTGACGCGTTGCTTACGATGTACGGCGTCGCGGATGCTTCCGTGGTCGCCTGGTGCGTCGCGTATTCTCCATCCTTGTGGAGATTTCCGTGTCCGGAAGTCGGCGAGGCCATGATCGGGAAAGCCATCTTCGTGCCGAGGATTTCCGTGGCCGTCTGAATGGAGCTGACATCCACCACTCCGCGCGGCACCAGATCCACCCAGCTAAACCCCTCGCGGTTGCGGCGCAGCGTAAATTCGCCCTCGGCGGCGTAGGAGGTATAGTCGTAAATTTCCCGCGGCGCCTTGGCTCGAAATACTTCCTCGAAATCGAGTGTGGTGACCATCTCGTCCAAGCCGGGGACGCGGCTGTGGTCTCGAAATGGATCCTGCTGAGCGCGCAACAGGGAGGCGCCCGCCAACGCACCCAAGCCGCTCAGAACGCGGCGCCGACTCGGATCGAAGCGACTCATATTTTCACCTGCCCAGTCCTGATGTCTTTGTATACGAGATCTCTTTTGTATACGATGAATTTAGCCGCGTTGAGGTTACGGCCAGCCCAATGAACGCCGGGTCGCGAACGCTTTTCGGCAAATTACCACTATATAACCGTGACCCGGCAGCCCCGCTTACGCCGTGGCGCTAGCGGAGCGGCCGGGTTTCGGCGCATCAGCCTGTAAATTACTTTGCCGGCGTCTCGGCTGAAGAGACCAACAGCTTTCGGCCGTCGGGGAGTGTCAGGTCTCTACCGCTTCCCTTCAGCGACCCATCCTTGGCCTGAAAGCCGTCAACGACGATCTCAGTTCCAATCGGAATGGAGCGCTTCGTAATGCCCCGCCGGAACAGCACGTTCGGCGTTCCCGCTTCGACCATCCAGCTTTGCACGGTGCCATCCGCCTGCTTCACGTCGACATGAAACCACGAGTGCGGATTCACGAATTCCACCTTCGTGAGGACGCCTTTGAAGTTGATCGGCTTGTTCACATCGAACTCGGCGGAAAACGCATGGTGCCCCCAAGCAGTGGCGGAACCGATAATGAGCGCGGCACCCAATACTAGTCTGGTTTTCATCTGATCCTTCCTTTCTCAAACTCTGCGAGCCGGCCGGGCCATCCCGTGGCTCATCGCCCTTGTTAGTTCATTTCTTTCTAAACTTACCATACATCGCTTCTTCGGCGAACTCGACGCACTTGAACTCCACCAGGCGGGCATTTTTCTCCAGGCGCCGGTAGAGGGGCATGCTGATTTTCCACGGCCGGGAATACACCTTGGGTTCCGTGATGGTCGCTTCGTATTCGATGACGTCCGCGCTCACCAGCTTGTATCTCTCGACGACGCGTGTTTCCTCGCCATGGAAATTCCCGGACCGGTCAAACCACGTCTGGTCGTTCAGAGCCGTCACGTCGACCACGAAGACGTCTGCCTCCCAACGTCCGAAGGACTGCCCCATCCATGACTCGGCCGGGGCCTCGCCAGGGTCCTTCAAGAAAATATTCCGGTAGGCGCCGGCATATTCATAGGCAATCATCATCGTTGTCGGGTGCTGGAAAATCTGGAACGGATACGGCATGTACGTGGCTCGCGGAACTCCCGGGAGATAGCACTTGACTTCGGGATCCAGAGTCAACCGCGCCGCGAAATTCTTCTTTCTCTTCTCGAGCGCCGCCGGCAGGTACGGAATAGTGCCGCCTTCCACCCAGCTCTGTCCGCCGGGCTCGGCGCCGCGGGCGCCCAGATCGGACACGATGCCGTGCCGGGCTTCATGCGCCTCCAGGTCCCAGTGAGCCGTGCCCATCGCCTGCCAGATGCCGTTTAAATTCGGCTTACCGTCCGGCATACGCGGAATCCTGGCCTGAGCCGCGGCGGGCATCGCGCCCAGCGCCATCAGCGCCACCGTGCCGGCCAAGGAACTTGCTAGCCACTTTTGCATATCGATAAATCTCCCTTTTTCTTCTTCCAACACCGCACGAGAACCATTGTGTCCGGGGCATCACTCGTGCACTGCGCCGGCCAACACCCTTATTTGGGCTGGACCTGTCTGCCAAACTTAGCTGCGTCAATCGGGACGTTCATCTTCACGTCGCGAAACTCAAAGGTATCCTTGCCGTCCAGCCACGCAAAGGTCCACTTGTAGGGGAACTTGATGCCGCCGACGTCACGGTAATCGCTGTAATCCACCTGTGTGGAAATGCGGCCGATGGGCGACGCGGCATAGCGCACCATCCTGACCAGCAAGCCGGACTTGCTGTCGAAGTACAACGATGCCACCACTCCGGGCGGTCCATCTCCCTGCACCACATCGACATCAATATCATTGGCAGTGGTCGGCACGCCCACTCTCAGATTGGTGAGGGCCTTCCTGACCTGAGCTGGAAATACAAGCTGAGCGTCCAGCCGTGCTCCGGCCAGTTCATTCCCGCTGAGCGCGTATTCGCCCAAAATCGATAGCGGCGTCCGCATCCAGCCCTCTTTTCCGTTGTAGGTACGGGTGCTGTCTCCGCGGCCCGGAGCGTCCTGATATACAATGATCGTGGCGCGCTGATCCGGCACCTTGGCATAAAACTGAACCTGCCCGTTGCCGCCAAATGATCCGAAAAACACGCTGCTTCCGGTGGCGGCGATGCTGGTGAGAGCATTCACCTTCTGGGCTCCGCCCACGGCTTGGATATATTTGTCGATGATCTTGTCGGCGGTGGGCTGTCCTTCGGCCTGCCTAAAGATGTCGTCCGCTACCAGTTCCGGAGTCGAATAAACGTCATCCACGGGCTCGGTGACCGCCGGGCGGCTGTTGGCCCGATGGCACGTATAACAGGTCACTACCTGGCGCCCGCCGAAGCTGGTTTGATTGATGTTGGCCATCATCGTAACCATCCTTCGAGCCATGCGCTTCCTGGGGGTATCCACTTCCCACTGCACTTTGTCGGTGCCGGCCGAGGCGTGGCAGCTTTCGCAGTCAAACCCGAGGGCCGTGGTCATGATGCCCATGGTCCCCATGAAATCGCCCGCGGAAATCCCTTTGAGAACCTGAATGTTCTTGAAGACTTCCTCGGCTTTCAAGGGCCTGTCCTGCGCCGCAGCCTGGTTGACGGCGAAGTTCCCAACGAATAAGATACCGAGCAAACACAAAACGGCCCTGGCCGAAGCAGATGGAACCAATCGCCGTATCCTGTTTCTCATTACGAATGATGTCCCTTCTATGAATTCAAAATACTCATGACGGAAATGCTTGTCAGATAAACAATCCGGCCGGTTCGCTGATGTTTTCCAGAACGGCGTCCGGACATAATGTCCTCTGGTATTGTATTGCGCCGCAAAGTGTCTGTCAACGTGCATCGTCCGGCTTGCATCGTCCGGCTGTTGTAAGACTTCGGGTGTCCCGCGCAACCACAGCGCTTCCAACGTAGGACGATCTTCTTATTACGGATCTTCGGTCTGGAGATCTGCAAACAAGTCGGCGGTCGAGTCACCAGTTCGATCGCGCCACAGTGCTTCGACTTCGTCTATAGGGGTGCAGGCAGCCTATTTCCGCTCCGGCAGCGCAAACACATACAGTGCGTTCCCGTTCGCCGGGTGATGCACGTCGGCTGCGATGGCGGCCGGTACGGCGCGGGGGCTGCCGCCACCCAAGCCGGTCGAGACCGCGATGTACTGCCGTCCGCCCACGCTGAAGGACACCGGGAAGCCCTGCACGGAAGTCGCCAGGCGAGTCTGCCACAAAATTTGACCTGTCTTCACGTCGACCGCTTTGAAGACGCGGTCCAGGTCGCCCACGAACGCCACACCGCCGGCGGTGGAAAGCACCGACGTCAGGAACGGCG
>CAMAUG010000298.1 GCA_945861255.1 Candidatus Sulfopaludibacter sp. SbA3 | reverse complement strand
ACGGCAGTTGAACCGCCAAGACGCCAAGAACGCCAAGCAGCACCAGGGTTTCTGTGAATTTATCGACATCACCTTATTGGTGAGCGCCAAAAACCCAAGATGCCCTTCGTGTTGCTTGGCGAACTTGGCGTCTTGGCGGTTCAACTGCTTTTTTCAGGTTGAATGGCGCATCGCACAGCACCTCAAGCCGCCACCGCCTGATTGATACCATCACTGCCAGGTTTCTTCTTCTTTCCACCCAGCCCTATTTAGGCCGCGCCCGCGACGTCGACTTTGGAATTGGTTCACGAAGCTTGAATGTCGGTGAGTTCGTCATCGGAATTCGTTGAATCCTGCATACAATACTGCAGAGATCTGGTTCGGGAGGTGGCGATGCCGGTCAGGCTGAACATTACGATGGATGACGATGTGTATGCGAGGCTCAAGAAGGTAGTGCCTCCCAATAAGCTCAGCGCCTTTATCGCATGGGCTGTCCGCGCCAAGCTGCATCCTGATGCCAGAGCGCTGAAGGCCGCCTACCAGGCTGCCAGTAAGGAACGATGGAGGTCCGGCCTGGATGAGGACTGGAAACACATTGACGGCGAGGGATGGCCCAAGTGAAGCGGATGCCCCGGTGCTCGGGTCAGAGATTCAGAAGACCAGGCCGGCCGTGATTGTCTCCAATAACTCCTGTAATGCTTTCGGCGCACGCGTTGTGGTGCTACCGCTCACCAGTAACGTCGATTCCCTTTATCCGGGCGAAGCGATTGTCACCGTGAAGGGGAAGCCGTCTCGCGCATTGGGCGATCAAATTCGATTGCTGGACAAATCTCGACTGAGCTCGAGGATTGAAACACTGAGTCAGGAGGAGCTGAGCGCAGTGGAGGAAGCCGTTCGCATTACACTCGCCTTGTGGCCCTGAGGGACCGAGGCAATTGCCGGGCGCGCGCTTCACTTCTTCACCTCTCCTTGATGTCGGGATTCCAGTTCTGGATGAGCGTGATCGGCGCATCGGCGCTGTCCAGTTCCGTGTTGATGAGGAAGCGCCCGTCGGGGGCGACGTCGTACTGCCGGCCCTGTTGGATGTCCACGCCGCCGCCGTAGATGCGCGTAGGAAACAGCACCACCGGCGCGCCCGGTTCGAGCGTGGCCCCGGTGACGGTGACCGGCGCCGCCATCATCGCGCCCGCCGGGTTGAGGTAGTACAGCTCCTTGCCGTCGGGCCGCCACACGGGATGGATCCCGCCCGCCGTGGACACCTGCCATTGTCCCGTTGCCGCCACCGCGGCCGTGCCCGCCGCGCCGGGTGGGACAAATGGCCGCACGTAGATTTCGTTCCGCCCCGATTCGTTCGAGTGGTAGGCCACCCACCGGCCGTCCGGCGAAAACGCGCCATAGGCCTCGCGGAATGGGGTCTTCAGGAACACCGACGGCGTGCGGTCGCCCGCCGTCTCTTGCTGGCTGCGCGCTGTCGCGCTTGCATTCGCTCCGCTCATGGGCACGACCCAGAGGTCGGCGTTCGTCTGCGCGTCGATGCTGAGATACAGCAGGAATCGGCCGTCCGCGGACCAGCTCATGGGGGTCTTGAGCTGGTCGGAGGCCACGAGCAACTCCTCCACGCCCGCACCGCTCGTGAGCTTCTGGTAGAGGTCACCTACACCCGTCCGGTACGAGCGAAACACGATTCGCGCGCCGTCGGGCGACCAGAGAGGAAAATCATCGAACGCCGCATCGAACGTGACGCGGCTCGTGCGGGCGCCGTCCAGCAGCCAGAGGTCCCGGTTTCCCTGCACCGTGCGCGTCACGACCACCCGGCGGCCGTCGGGTGACACGCGGGGATGGAAGAGAGTGGCGTCCGGGTCGCCGACGGCGCCCCGCGCCGTGCCCGACCGGTCCACCCAAGTCAGTTGCCGCTGGTTGCCCGCGCCCGTCCGGTAGGCCACCAGCCCCGTGGCCGCCACGGAGACGGCGCTCCGAAAGTTAAAGTTACCATCGAACGCCACCCCGTCGGCCAGCGTCACCGGCTCGCCCGTAAGCGCGGCCTGCGCCACATCCAGCCGCTGGGCCACGAGCGTGCCCGCCCGCACCCACAGCAGCCAGCCGGAGGGCAGAAACACCCCGGCGCTGTCGGCGGCCGTCAGCCGGGTCGGGGCGCTCCCGTCGAGCGCGCCCAGGTAGATTCCGGTCGTGTCCGGCGCGCCCCCCCACATGTGGAACAGAAACCGGCGGCCGCCGGGCAGAAAGTGCGGCGCGACGTGGCCCTGCTGCTGCGGGCCGAGCGTCGTCACCGCGGCCGCAGCGCCTCCAGTGGCGGACACGCGCATCAGGGGGGCCGTCACGCTCGGCGCAAATACGATGACGCCGTCCGCGTTCCATGTCCCGCCGGAACCGTTGGTGGCCGGAGCCAGGGTCTGCGGCGCGCCGCCGCCGAGATCGAGCCGCTTCAGCGCGCCTCCGGCGAAGAACCCAACCGAGCGGCTGTCGGGCGCCCAAAAGGGAGCCGTGGCACCCTCGGTGCCCGCCAGCGGCTGCGCCGTCGTCGTCGCCAGCGACCGCAGCCACAGACGGGACGCACCATCACCGGAAGCCACGAACACGATCTGCCGGCCGTCGGGCGAGAGGGCAAACGACGTGGGCTGGTCGGTGGCGGGCGTGACGATCTCGACGCGCGTCTCGGGCGGCGGTGTTTCGCGCAGATACCGGACCGCGGGAATGGCAAGCACCACGGCAGTCAGTGTGGTGGCTGCGGCAATAAGCCAGGCTGTGCGCGAACCTCGCGCGGGTGTGGTGACCGCTGCCGCCGTCTCCGGTTCCGCCGACGCCTGTTCGATATCGATCCGCACATCCGTCGCCGTCTGCCGCCGCTTCTTCACATCCTTTTGCAGGCAGAGCCGCAGCAGTTCCCGAATACGAGGCGGCACATCCGCGGGCAGCAGCTTCCAGTCCGGATCACTCCTCAGTACACGCGAGAGAATGTCGGAGATATCCTCGCCCTCGAATGCCTGACGCCCGGTCAACATTTCGTACAGCACAGCGCCGAACGCGAATATATCTGTTCGTCTGTCGACCTCTTCGCCTCTCGCCTGTTCGGGCGACATATACGCGGCGGTCCCGAGAATCACTCCCGCATTCGTGGCCGCCATACTTCCCATCGTCGGGGAGTTGGAAAAATTCGTATTCGCCGGACTGGTTTCGCAGGCCTTCGCCAGTCCGAAGTCCAGCACCTTGACCATTCCCTCCGGAGTGACCTTGATGTTGGCGGGTTTCAGATCCCGATGGGTGATTCCTTTTTCGTGTGCGGCTTCCAGCGCGTCGCAGATGGGCTTGGCAATCCCGAGCGATTCTTCGACCGGTATCGGACCACGTTTGATGCGCTCGGCCAGGGTTTCACCCTCGACCAGTTCCATTACCAGGAACCTGCGTCCGCCGGACTCTTCAAGTCCGTGTATGGCTGCGATATTGGGATGATTCAACGACGCCAGCACGCGAGCTTCGCGCTCGAATCGCGCCGCGCGGTCCGCATCGTGCATGAAGGCTTCAGGAAGAAGCTTGATCGCGACACTGCGGCCCAGCTTGGAGTCTGTGGCTTGATAGACCTCTCCCATGCCGCCTGTGCCGAGGTGCGACGTGATTTCGTAATGTGCGAGTTTGGTTCCAATCATGTTCTGAAGAAGAACTGCGGGCGGATTCTATCAAACAAACGGCAAGTCACTTGGAGTACTTTGGGAAACGATTTTGGGTGTGAATTAAAGCGGGAATGACGGCCCGTTTTCTTGTATTGTGTCCATTCAAACCACGTATCTCTTGCAGCGATCGATGAAAGGAACAGCTTTGCCTATGCGCAACTCACTATTTTCCATACCGACTTTCGTTACCGTTCTCGGCCTGACGCTTGCAGCCGCATCGTTGGCGGCCGCCCAGGCGCCCGCTGCAAGGACAGCCGGAGAGCAGTACCGAAGCGTCACGGCGCTGAAGGACATCCCTGCGAACCAATTGATTCCCTCAATGCGGTTCATGTCGACCGCGCTCGGCGTGGAATGCGAATACTGTCATATGGGCGACCGGACGGTGGAAACCCCGGGCAAGGCCGCGGCGCGCCGGATGATCGCGATGATGAAGTCGATCAACGATACGTCGTTCGCAGGCCGTCGTGAAGTGACGTGCTTTACCTGCCATCATGGCTCGATCGATCCTGAGGCCGCTCCCGCGCCTAACGGCGAATATTCCAAGCTGGGCGTTGCCCCGTTCTTCCAGCCCAACGGCGGCCCGCTGCCCGGCCCGCGGGACACCATCATGGTCGACGCCTACAAGGCTTACATGGCGAAAGATCCGCTCGCCGGGCTGCCCACGACAGACCAGATTCTGGCCAGGTACGTGACCGCGCTGGGAGGCGAAGCGGCGCTGCGCAAGATCACTTCCCGTGCGATCACCGCGACAGCCCAATTGGCCGGGGACGTCCGCGGCGCCCAACCGGACCTGCACGTTCCGATGCAGTATATTTCGAAAGCGCCCAATCAATGGGTCATGACGTTCGGAACGGGCAACACGGCTAACGCCACTGGTTTCGACGGCAATGTGGCCTGGATTCAAGGAGCCAACGGCAATGTTACGGAGGCGACAGCGGGCAACAATGCTCCCACGCCGCCGCTGGCGCGTGTTCGGCGCAATGCGGATTTCTACGAGCCGCTCAATCTGAAACAGCAATACGCGCAGCTGGCGCTGCGCGGCGTCGAGCGCATCAATAACCGCGACGCGTACCTGCTTGTTGGCACTCCCGCCGGCGATTTGCCCGAATACCTGTACTTCGATACCCAGACCGGGCTGCTCGTTCGCAAGGTGACGGCAGTCACAACCGGTATTGGGGACTATTCGATTCGCACCGATTACTCCGATTACCGCGAACTCGGCGGAGTCAAAACTCCGTTCCTGGTTGAAAGCATCGGCGTCAGTCCGGCCGACGAGGTCAGGATTCACGTCGAAAAAATCGACTTCAATCCGACCATCGACGCTGCCAGGTTCGCCAAGCCGGCCTCCAGGCCGCAGCCACCAGCAGCCCGTTAAATGCTGTTTCCAGCTGTGGGCGCGGGGCTTCAGCCCCGTGCCAGGATCAAACAGAGAATCTTCTGGAACTTGGCACGGGGCT
>CAMAUG010000297.1 GCA_945861255.1 Candidatus Sulfopaludibacter sp. SbA3 | reverse complement strand
TACGTCGGCGCCGGGCAGTGCCGGTGATCACGGCAGCCTGTCAGTCCACGTAAATGCGCTTCACGCGCGCGTGGATTCCGCACAGCACCGCGTAGGAGATGGTTCCGGCCCAGCGGGCCATCTGCTGGGCATTGATGGAAACGCCGCCTTCCGAGCCAAGCAAGAGCACCGCGTCGCCCGCGCGCACCGGGGCGCAATCGGTGACGTCGATGGTGGTCAGGTCCATGGACACCGCGCCGACGACGGGCGCCAGCTTGCCTTTCACGATCACCTGTCCGCGATTGCCCAGCCGGTGCGGGACGCCGTCGGCGTAGCCCGCCGCGAGCACGGCGATGCGGGTGGGCCTGGTAGCTCGATGGATGCCGCCGTAGCCGATCAACGCGCCGGCCGGGACGTCCTTCACTTCCAGCACCGTCACTTTCCAGGTCAGCGCGGGCGCTACGTTCAAAACCGGCCGAGGGCCGTTCTTCGCCGGCGAAACATAGCCGTAGATGGCGTGGCCCGGACGCACCAGGTTTCCCCACGCTTCACGCCGCCGGTACGCGATCGGGATCGTTGCCGAGGAATGCACGTAGCGCGGTTCGATGCCGGCGCTCCGCAGGCCGGCCAGCACGCGGGCGAAGTGCTCTACTTGCTCTCCCGTCTGATTGCTCTCGTAGTTGCCGGAGGAGGCGAAATGCGTCATCAGACCTTCGAGCGGCGCGGGGGCGGCCAGCACGGCCCGCGCGATTTCCTGGGGCGCGGCGCGCGTGCCCAGGCGGCCCATGCCGGAGTCGATCTTCAAGTGGTACGGCACGCGCACGGCGGCCAGATCCTCAAGCGCATGAATTACCGGCGTGAGGTGGTGCGCCTCCAGCGCTTCCCGCTCGTCTTCCAGAAAATCGGCCATGACCAGAATGCGCGACTGCGAACCGGCCTCGCGCAGCACCACGCCCTCCTCGACGTTGGAGACGCCCAGCCAGCGCGCGCCCTCGGCCTCCAGCGCGTGCGAGACGGCGACCGCGCCGTGGCGGTAGGCATCGGCCTTGACGATGGGCATAACCTCCACGGTTTCGCCGGCGACGCCTTCGCCCACAACGGCTTTGACGGCGCGGAAGTTCGCGCGGATTCGACCTAGGGAGACTTCGACCCAGCTTCTCATGGCAGTCCGTGAATAGCGGCGGAGCTTCAGCCGCCGGTGGCTAATCCCGTCAACAATTTCTCGTAGGCATCGGTCACCGCATCCCAACTATAGCGGGAACGTACGCGATCCGTCGCGCGGGCCCGCCACATTTCGCGCTCTGTTTCATTCATCTTCAGTACGGATTCCAAAACTTGTGTGAGTGTTTCACGCTGGAACGGGATCGCGGCGGCGGCGGCGGCTTCGGCGTTCTCTGGGGTGTCCAGGTAGAGCGTCAATGCGCCGCGGCCCATGGCCTCGATCAATGCAGGGTGAGTACCGCCTACCTCCGTGGCATGAATGTAGGCCAGGCAATGCGATCCCAGCTCGTGATAGCCCTGCCCGTAGATCGCGCCGGGCATGACCACGCGCGTATCGCGCGTATCGCGCACGCGGCGAATGTAGTCGTCCGCGTAGGGCGCGTCGCCGATGAGCGCGAGCTGAGCGTCCGTTTCCACGCGTTCAAATGCTTCGCGCACCAATAGAGCGTTATTTTCCGGCTCCATCCGGCTCACGTACAAGAAATAGTTGCGGCGCTCCAGGCCCAGCTGGGTGAGAACCTCCATGCTCGCCACCGGCCCCAACTCCGCGCCGTACGGGATCATCACCGAGTTCAGGCCGTAGCGTTCGCGATAGTAATCGGCGATCACTTGGGCGTCGGTGACCACCACGTTCGGCATCCACGTCGCCAGCCACTCCGACATCCGGTACCACGTCCTGGCCAGCGCATTCCATTTCTTGCGGTTGCGTTCCAGGCCGTCTACGTTCAGCGCGACAGGCATGTTGAGAGAGCGCGGAAACCAGGTGAAGATGGCATTGGCGGCGTTGCAGTATAAGAGTGCATCGTAGCGGTGGCCCAGCAAATCGAGCGTGGAGGCGAAGGTGTGCGCGATGGTGTCGAAATATTTGTGTCTGATAGTCGGAAGATACTGAAGGTGCACGCCGCGATAGGTGGATTCCGCGTGCCGGTCCCGGCAGTAGACAGTGACATGGTGGCCGCGCGCCACCAAACGCGTCGCAAGCTCCTCGGCGAAGGTCTCAAAACCTCCATAACGCGCCGGAATGCCGCGTGTGCCGAGGATTGCGAACCGCACGGGCCGGGAAACCCTATCCTCGCGCGGCGCGCATGCGGGACTTGGCGCGGGCGGCGGGCTTCGGCGCGGGGCGGCTCACCGGTTGATAGGAGAACCATCCGGCGATGTACTCATCCTTGACTCTGCGGCGTTTCATGATCTCCCGCCGTTTTTCAATGAAATGCTTCCAATTGCGGGCGATATAGACAAACGCTCTGAGCGAGGAGTGTTCGTGCAACAGGCAAGCGCCCACCACCACCACATCCCGCCAGGTGATGGAAAACCAGTTCCGGCGGTACAGGTCCGGCGTGATGTTCTTGATGCGCATCAGGAACCGGTTCTTCACCGAGTGCATGTTGATTTCCGCCGGCAGGGCCCGCCGGTTGCCGGGCAGCACGTTGCGGACATGATATCCGCGTGCGTCCGGCGTATAAATGCAGCGCCAGCCCATCAACTGGGCGCGCCATGCCACGTCGGCATCTTCGCGGTAGACGAAGAAGTCGGGATCGAAGAATTCGCCTTGGATGGAGATGTCTTCGATCATCTTGCGCCGATATAGCGCCGCCGCCGCGGTGGCGCCAAACACGTATTCGAAGTTCAGGTAGTGGCCGTTGTCCACTTCCAGGCTGCCGCGATCCAAGTGCCGCAACATCGGGTTGAAATAAATGCCTGTGGAATCCACCAGCTGCTTTTCGTGTAAATCGAAGTTCGCGCGGATAGAGAGGAGTTTGCCGCACACCGTGCCGATTTTCGAATCCGCCATGCCGGCGTCCACCAGCTCCTGTATGAAGTTCGGCAACAGGAGGACGTCGGGGTTCAGCGTGAGGATCCATTCTCCCTGCGCCAGCGCGATGGCCTGATTTTGCGCCGCCGCAAAGCCGATGTTTTCATCGTTGTAATAGAGGCGGCAGGAATCGGCGAACTGCTCCAGAATGTCGATAGTACCGTCGGTGGAAGCGTTGTCCACGATCACCACTTCCAGGTTCGCGTACTCCTGTTCGAGCACCGATTCCAGACAACGCTTGATGAACCGGCCACTGTTGTAAGTGACCAGCGTCACGGAGACCGAGTCTTTACCTACTATTCGTTCGTTCGTTTTCAATACAGACCTATACCTAACCGCGAATCACGCGGCGTGAGCAGGCGTAGACCTGCCACCCAGAGCACTCTAGAATAAGCGGAAACAGGTGCAAAATTCCGAGATTGAAGCGCCTCCGCGATCATCCGCGGAACCGAACTGACCATCACCGCCAAGCATATCCCCCGGTACGATGATGCCGGGAAATGCTTAGCGGCATACTTTAGCAGGCTAACACACCAATAGAGGGCGCGGCATCCTGGAGGAATCCGGCCCACGGAATGACCGCCGGAGTGTTCCGCCACCGCGGCCGGAAAATACTGAATTTGGAACCCCGCATCCGCCGCGCGCCGGCACAGATCCACATCTTCGTACCATACAGGGTGAAAACGGGTGTCGAAGCCGCCTAGCCGCTGCCAAACATCGCCACGCGCCATCAGAAATGCCCCCGCAGGCTGTTCCACTAGGCTGGGTTGGTCCAGATCCATGTCGAGGCAGCGGTACCGCCGGTTCACCGGATTGGACGGCCACAGGCGGTTGATGCCGAACAACTCAAAGGCGAGCGCCATAGGTGTAGGAAACCGGCGGACAGTGAAACCCTTCTGCGCGTTGCCTTTCTCGTCGACGAGTTTTCCGGCAGCCAAGCCGTATTGTTGGGCGGCCTGCGTAAGGCCATCCACGGCCGTGAGCAGCCGCGCATCCGGGTTCAGCAAGAGGATGAAATCACCCGGCAGCGCTCCGACAGCCTGATTGACCGCGCCAGCGAATCCCACATTCTCCGCGTTGGCGATGAGCTGCACGCCGGGACGCCGCCGCACGCGCATCACTGTATCATCCGCGGACGCGTTATCGACAACGATGGGAGTGAATTGCGGCGCCATTTTAGTGAGTGCGTCCAGACACGCCTCCACCTCCGCCGCGGAATTGTGGGTTACGACAACCGCCGTGCCAGCCAGACGCACGCCCTCCAGTATCCGCCCAAGCCGGGTCCGCTCGCCATTGCCCGGAATTTGCTCGCGGCCTCATAGTCAAATATGGTTCCGTGAAGTACGGCCAGGCGCACTCATCATTGGAGTGCCAGGTAGGGACGATGCAATTAGGTAGCCGCGAGACCATCAGACGCACGGCAGCAGAAGCGCTTTCGCATCAACAATCTCGACGATTGGATGAGCGGGCTGGTGTGTCTTAATTCCCCTGCGTGCGTGACAACGCGGCGTGGCTGGCCTGGTCCTCAGGTGATCAAGCCCTTGCGCATCGCAAAGCGCACCAGTTCCGTGCCGCTGCGCAGCCCCAGCTTTTTCATGATGCGCCCGCGGTGCGCGTCCACCGTGTAGACGCTGATATCCAGCGCCGCGGCGACCTCCTTGGCCACTTTTCCCTCCGCCAGCATCTGGAGCACTTCGCGCTCGCGCGCCGTCAACTGATCGAACGGGTCTTCCACCTGTTGGTAGTCCAGCAGCACGGTGCCGGAAACCTCGGGACTCAGGAAACCGTCACCCTTGGCCACCGAACGCACCGCTCGCAGCAGGTCGTTATCGATGGACTCTTTCAGCAGGTAACCCTTGGCGCCCGCGCGCAGCGATTCGCGCACATATACGGCGTCCTTGTGCATGCTTAGGATCAGGATCCGGCATTCCGGGTTGTTCTCGATGATGCGGCGCGTGGCTTCTACGCCGTTAACCCCGGGCATGCCGATATCCATGATCACCAGATTGGGGTTCAACTCGTGAGCCAGGCGCACGGCATCCGCGCCGTTGGCCGCCTCGCCGATCACTTCCAGATCGGGCTGTTGACCCAGGATCAGTCTGAATCCCTGGCGCACAACGGCGTGGTCATCG
>CAMAUG010000296.1 GCA_945861255.1 Candidatus Sulfopaludibacter sp. SbA3 | reverse complement strand
TCATTTACGTGAGCGTAGCGCAACCCGCGCCGGTGATGCGGGCCTATATCGCCGCCCGCTCGGCCTGCGAAGACGCGCTGCGGGCCAGCGGATTGAACGCGACCATCTTCCGGCCCTGGTACGTGCTGGGGCCGGGGCATTGGTGGCCGGCCGCGCTGCTACCGGCGTATTGGGTTTTCGAACGCGTGCCCGCGACGCGCGACTCCGCGCTGCGGCTGGGGCTTGTTACGGTACAACAGATGGTGCGGGCGCTGGCCGACGCGGTGGATGATCCAGCCACCGGCGTTCGCGTGGTGGAAGTGCCGCGAATCCGCGAGGGAACTAACCGTTTAGCGGGTTCCGCACATCAATGAAAACGTCCTGGCCTTCCACTTTCACCGGGAACACGTCGATCTTCACGCTATCGTCATAGGCGCAGACGCCGCTCGCGCAGTCGTAACGCCAGCCATGCCACGGGCAAACCACCAGCCCTCCGCGTAGCGCGCCGTCGCCCAGCGGACCACCCGTGCAGGGGCATTCGCCGTCCACGCAATGCAACTTCCCGCCGTCATTGACCAAAGCGTAGGGATGCCCATCCACATGGGTCTTCAGCACACAGCCGGGTTGCAATTCAGTGAGCGTGCCCACCTTGATGAATGCCATAAAGACGCGGAACTACTTCCCCACCAGATGCGGAGCGTCCTGTTCATCTTCCAAACAGATGTGATCCAACAAATCGGAATCGGGCGCGATGTCCAGATTCAATCTCACGGTGAACGGCTTGGTGTAGTTCTTGGAATCGTCCACGGTGACTTCCACCTGCATGCGTCCGTAGTTCAAGCGCCGCAACCGCTCCGTCACCCTGGCGGAGTCCGACAGAGGACTGCCTTTTCGATCAAGCCACAGGTCGTTGCGGAAGCCGTTGGTCTCCACCACCAGCGTGTCGCCGTCCCACTTCCCAACCGAGTAGCCGCTGAAGCTGGGGTTCGGGTCCGTCGGCAGCGGCCGGCCGTCGAGGAAAATTTGGCGGTAACTGGCGTTGCGCTCCGTCAGCATCAGCAACAGACCGGGCATCTGAATCATCTTACGCAGCAGGGCGTCGGTGTGAATGCGCACGAATCCTACGGGCAAGCATCTGGTACCGGGATCGTCCTTCCCGTTCTGCTCGTTGCGCTGCCTCACCAGCCGCGCTGCTTCCGGCCGGTAAGGCAGACCCTTGAGTGCCCATCCAAAGTCCACAAACTCCTGGCTGACTTGCTGATCGAAACACCCGTCGGCAGGGCACGGGCGGTTTCTCTCGGTATCCCACAGCCCCGAGAAATCCGGCTTCCCGTCGGGGGTCCGGGGCGCGGGAGCTTTCAGATTGGGTTTGCCGTCGGGAAGCCTGGGAACGCCGGCGGTGGGATAATTCAGCCACTGCGCGGGAAGCGGCATGGCGAGGGCGATGAACGCCGAAAAAATGACAAAGAGACGATTTAGTTGGCGCACTGTCTGTGACTATTATTATGCGATATTCCAGGACGCGAGCGGCGCGGAAGTTTAGGACAAGCCACGAGTCTGTCCTGCCGCGCGGACCACATGCATGGCACTGCCGGCCCGGGGCGCTGCATCGCGCGCCGGCACTCGCGCCGACTCGGATTGCAGGCTAGTGGAATCTGCGTTAGGATAACCGCATGATGTTCACAAGACTCGCGACATTTTTTCTTCTTGCGGCGTCCTTCGCCGGCCCAGCCTTTCCGGCCGATCCGGCTCACTGGGTGGTGACGTGGGGAACCAGCCCCGCCCCGCAACTGCCCGACGAAGCGGAACTGCGCGCGGCGAAGCTCTTGTTCGACAACCAGACCCTTCGCGAGATTGTGCACACCAGCATCGGGGGCGATACCGTGCGCGTGCGGCTTTCGAACGCCTATGGCAAGCAGGCCGTCCAGATCGGCGCCACTCACGTTGCCTTGCGCGACAAGGGTGCGAGCATCGTCGCGGGCTCTGATCGCCCTCTGACATTCGGTGGGCGGCCCACTGTTTCCATTCCGCCCAACGGACTGGTTCTGAGCGATCCCGTAAAGTTGACCGTCCCCGCCGCTGGCGACCTGGCGATCAGCATGTTTCTCCCGAAGCAGGCGGCCGGCGCCGGCGTTCACTACGGGGCGCAGCAAACCTCCTATATCGGAAAGGGCGACCTCACCGGCGCCGTCGAGATGGCCGAGCCCACCACGATTACCTCGTGGGCATTCTTGACGGGCGTGGATGTGCTGGCACCGGAGCAGGCGTCGGCCCTGGTGGCGTTCGGCGATTCGATTACCGACGGCGCGCGGTCAACCGTGGATACCAATCGCCGCTGGCCAGATATTCTTGCGGAGCGCCTGCGCACGAGGCGCGGCGGGAAACCCATCGGGGTGCTTAATGCGGGCATCGGCGGCAACCGGATTCTGCACGACCCCGTGGGTAGCGTGCGGTCCGGCGTCAACGCGCTGGCGCGATTCGATCGCGACGTTCTGGCGCACCCGGGCGTGAAGTATGTGATCGTCCTCGAAGGCGCGAACGACTTGGGTCATCCAGGATCGGCCGGGAGGCCGCTGTCGGAAACCGTAAGTGCCGAAGACCTGATCGCAGGCATGAAGCAAATGATTGTGCGCGCGCATGACAGAGGCCTCAAGATTTTCGGCGCGACGTTGACGCCGTTTGAAGGCACCACGAATCCCGGTTATTTCACGCCAGAGAAGGAAGTCAAGCGAAAAGCGATTAACGAATGGATTCGCAACGGCAAGGAGTTCGACGGTGTCATTGATTTCGATAAGGCCGTTCGAGACCCCGCGCATCCGGATCGCATGCTGCCGGCCAATGACAGCGGCGACCACCTGCACCCCGCCGACGCGGGCTACAAAGCGATGGGCGAGTCGATCGACCTGTCGTTATTCAAGTAGGTTTCGGCGCTGAAGCTGATCATGGATGGTGGCCCGCCTTGAGCCCATCGAGTTGGTATGCTCGGGTAACTGGATGAATCGCAAATGCGATAGCCATAATTCCTAGCAGCTAGGAGTACTGTGCGGTTGGCACAGAGCCTATCCGGCGCTTCGCGGCACCTATACGGGCCTTTTCGAGACGAGAAGGGCTCTCTCAAATCCAGGAAGATCGGGAACGACGAACTCGGCCGGCGCAGGCGATACCGCGCGGCGCGTATCACGAAGTGGAGGGACCTCGGATGAAACAACTGTTTGTGTTGGCGCGAATGAGTCTGGTGCTGGCCGCCGCGTCGGTGAGCGCCGCGACGCATGAGCTAAAGCTTACGCCGGCAAACGTACACTGGGGTTACTACGACGCCCGCGTGAAGCCGGTGTTGAAGATTGCCCCGGGGGACACCGTGCGCGTAGAAACCATGGTCGCGGGCGGACTGGAGCGGCTGAAACTGGCCGGCGTCCCCGACGCAGAGATCCCGGATTCCCTCAAGCAAGTAGAAAGGACCGTGACCGATCGCGGCGCCGGGGTTCATCCACTCACGGGTCCAATTTATGTGGAAGGAGCAGAAGCCGGCGATGTGCTGGAAGTGCGAATTCTCGGATTCGAGTATCTCCACAACTATGGTGTCACTGGATTCCGGCCAGGCAGCGGAACGCTTCCCGATGAATTCCCGTATGCTCGATTCAAGCGCGTCCCGATTGATCCCGTGGCGGGAACGGCGGAATTCCGCCCCGGTGTGAAGCTGAAACTGGCTCCCTTTTTCGGTTCCATCGGCGTTGCGCCGCCCTCGATTGTCCACCGTCTATCGAGTGGGCCTCCTGGCGTTCACGCAGGCAATCTCGACAATAAAGAGCTGGTCGCCGGTTCCACCCTATACTTGCCCGTCCACGTTTCCGGCGCCTTGATTTCGCTGGGTGATGGTCATGCCTTGCAGGGGGATGGCGAGGTTACGGTGACAGCACTGGAGACTTCGCTGCGCGGCACCGTTCAGATATTTGTACGCAAAGGAAAGCAACTCCGCTGGCCCCGCGCGGAGACACCGTCTCATTTCATCACCATGGGGTTGCATCCGGACCTGAACGAGGCGGCGCGCATAGCCACGCGCGAGATGATTGATTTCCTGATGGCCGAAAAAGGAATGTCGCGCGACGAAGCGTACATATTTTCATCGCTCGCCGTGGATCTGCGCGTCACCCAACTAGTCGATGAGACCAAGGGCATCCACGCGATGCTGGCCAAATCGATTTTCCAATAATCAGCGGACAGCTTTCTTCTGTTCGTCGAGAATCGCGCGGAACATAGCCTCCTCCATATCGGTTTCGAACTTGCAGCTCACCGCGTCGAAAAAGGGATTGGGGCCGCCGCTTCGAATCTTGGAATACTTCTCCTGCAGGTTGTACTGCGCGGGGTGATCGCCAAGTTGCACGTCGCACGGCAGCGACCGCACACGCTTGAAGGAACGTCTGAATTCCCCGGCAATCGCGGGCGTTACTACCGTGGGCGCCCGCAGGCTGGAATTGATGACCACGTTGTAGGATTTGCCGCCTTCCAGCACCTTCATGGTCCAAGTGGTGGCGCCCCGGGTGTGACCCGGTGTCAGATGCGCGATCAGCGTTGTACCTCCGAGTGTCACAGCCTCACCGTCGCGTAACGTCTTGTCAATGGGATGCGCTTTGCCGCCGGGCTTTATGTCCTGGAGCGCCGGCACGTCCTCGGCCATCGCCAGCACTCGCGCGCCGGTCAACTGCTTCACCAGAGCATCGCCTTCCTGATGATCGCCGTGGGCATGGCTCCCCAGCAGAATCTTGATATCGAAAAATTTGAAACCGAGCTGTTCCACCGACTTCTGAATGGTAGGCACGTTGCGCTCATACGTGCTATCGATCAGAATATTGCCTTGCGGCGTGACGACAAGAAATGAGCTGAGGGTCTTCGTGCCCACGTAGTAGAGGTTGCCGATGATCTTGTGAGGTGGGAACTGCGTAGTCTGATCCTCCGGAGCGCCCATGTTGCGCGCCAGGATCGAACGCGGCGTAAAGGTTTGTCCCTGGATGATGATGCTGGGATGGTCGGGTGCGGTCGGAGCCGCGGTTTGCGCACGCATCATCATCGAACTGAGCACGGCGGCCCCGATGAGCTGCGCGCATCGCTTTAACCGGGATCTCTTGTTCATAGTGGCCTCTAAGTTTCCAGGCTGGAATGCCGTTTCAGCCAAGG
>CAMAUG010000295.1 GCA_945861255.1 Candidatus Sulfopaludibacter sp. SbA3 | reverse complement strand
GGAGAGTCATGAGAAGGCCGGGCTCGCCGATTTCGAGGAAGTGCAGGGCGAAGTCACCAACCGGCTCTTCCAGCCGCGCTTCCAACCGGAGGTGCAGAAGTATCTCCAGCAGCTGCGCGTGGACGCATTCCTCGAAATCAAGCCCGGTTTTGAAGACACCGGCGCCGCTCCCGGCAAGAACACCGCGTGGGTAGACCCAGCGTCCATCCAGGCGGAAACAACCACCAAGGAAGCAGTCGCCGCGCAGACGCGCCGCAGACGTTTGCTCGGCATGGTCCCGATTCCGGGAACGTCCACGCAGAACACCGGCACGTCGCAGTCCCGTTAGGCCCAACCCGGCGGAGACCGGAGCGTGCCCGTCCGGGGGCGCTCGATGGGCGAACGAGTGTTCCGATCCCGATCAGACTGATGGCCGGAGCATTCGCGCGGCAGGTATCGACTCACTCACTTCGTCCGGTGCTTCGATGCGGTGAAGCCGCCAAGCACCGCTCCTGCAACCGTCGAGAGCCAGGAGCAGCCCTCGCGGCTGTGGGAAAATCAGGAAATGGTTCGCGTGTCCCGGATTCTTCATGCGTGAGCAGAGCATCGTGTCGGCGGCGCCGTCCGAGGACGAGCGCCAGTTTGAAGCGGCGCTGCGCCCGCTGCGCCTGGCCGACTTCGCCGGGCAGGCGAAGCTGAAGGAACAGCTCTCCATCGCCATTGAAGCCGCCAAGCAGCGCGGCGAGGCCATGGACCACGTGCTGCTCTACGGCCCGCCCGGCCTCGGGAAAACCACGCTCGCCGGCATCATCGCCGCGGAACTGGGCGTCGGCATCCAGCAGACCTCGGGGCCGGTGTTGCAGAAGAAGCTCGACCTGGTTGGTATCCTCAGCAACATCCAGCAGCGCGAAGTGTTCTTCATAGACGAAATCCACCGCCTGCAACCCGACGTGGAGGAGATGATTTATTCCGCGCTGGAGGATTTCCGCATGGATATCCTCATCGGCACGGGCCCCGGCGCGCGCACCGTGGCCATGGATATCAAGCGCTTCACCGCCATCGGCGCCACCACGCGGCAGGGCATCATCAGCGCGCCCTTGCGCGGGCGCTTCGGCCTGGTGCTGCGGCTGAATCCATACGACGTGGAGGAACTGACGCGCATCGTGGTCCGCTCCGCGCGGCTGCTGGAAGTTGAAATCGATTCCGAGGGCACGGAGGAAATCGCGCGCCGCAGCCGCGGCACTCCGCGCATAGCCAATCGGCTGCTGCGCCGTGTTCGGGATTACGCGCAGGTGCGTGCGTCCGGAACCATCGATCGGGACGTGGCGGAAAAAGCGTTGAACTTACTAGAGGTCGACCGCTTCGGCCTGGATGAGATCGATCAGAAAATCATGCAGACCGTGCTCGAAAAATACGGCGGCGGGCCCGTGGGTTTGAGCACCATCGCGGCGTCCATCGACGAAGAGCCGGGCACGATTGAAGAAGTGTATGAGCCGTACCTGATACAGCTGGGCTTCCTGGACCGGACGCCGCGCGGGCGCATCGGCACCGATCGCGCGTTCGAATATTTCGGCATCACGCCGCGCATGCGGGGCGGCGCGCAGAGCGCCTTGTGGTAGCGCCGAGAGCCGCCGCCCTTTTTGACACCACGGCCACGCGCGCCGGCCACACGACCGCATGAAGACCGCCTACATCGCGCTCGGATCGAATCTGGGCGACCGTGCGAAAAACCTGCGCACCGCGCGGGAACGTATGGAAACGCGCGAGCTGCACGTCGCGCGCGTGTCTTCCGTTTACGAAACCGAGCCGCGCGGCTTCACTGAGCAGCCGTGGTTTCTCAATCAAGTGGTGGAGGTGGAAACGTCGCTCATGCCCCGCCAATTGCTGGGGCGTCTGCTCAAGATCGAACGCGAGATGGGGCGCCGCCGCGATGTTCCGAACGGCCCGCGCCTCATCGATCTCGACATACTTCTCTACGGCGATCTGACGGTCGACGCCGCCGGATTGCAGGTTCCACACCCCCGCATGACCGAGCGCCGGTTCGTCCTGGAACCACTGGCGGAACTGGCGCCGGACCTGCGCCACCCCGGGAGCCGGCACACCGTGCGTGAGATGCTGGCAGCGGTACGGGACCAGACCCTGCGCGGCGCCGAGAAGCAAGTCTAATCGTCGTGGCGCGAGTGCCCCTTACCGCGTCCGCGCCGGTGCCCTTCACCGCGTCCGGGGTTACCGCCCCAATAGCCCCTGTACCATTTGCCTTTCTCATAGTGCGGAGCAATCCACAACGCTCCGGCGAACGGCGGCTGCCCCCAGTATCCTTCGCTCCAAACGTATCGAGGCCCATCCGCGCCCCAATACCCGTCGATCCAAATGTACCCAGGTCCCGGCGCCGCCGGATGCGCATAGACCACTCGCGGTGGCGGCGGCGGAGTGCCGATGCTGATACCGATCGACACGTTCGTTTCAGCGAGTGCGCTGCAGGCGGCGAGAGCGAATAGCGCAAGAAGTTTGCTTTTCATGGTTCTCATGCGATGCACGCCGCCGCCCACAATGTAACTCGTTGGAAATGTGTCAACTAGGCGCTCTCACGCGCGAGTGCCCCGGTAACCTCGCCCGGTAGTTTTTGGGTACTGGGGAGAAGCACCGAGGCGTGTGCGCATTAATCGCCTTACGACACTAGCGGCGGAAACCGTAGCCATAATCGCGCCGATTGTCCCGATGGTCGCGCCGGTCGGGGATGCCGTCGCGGTCGCGATCCCTTCCGCCGCGATAGCGGTTGTCATAGTTGTCGTAGCGGTTGGGGATGCCGTCGCGATCACGGTCGCCGCGGCCCCAATATCCGTTGTAGTAGCGACCACCGTAGTAACGCGGCGCAACCCAGCGTCCGCCTGCGTACGGAGGCCGCGCCCAATATCCATCGCGCCAGAGATAGCGCCCTCCGCGCGGATACCAGAAGCCATCCACCCACATGAACCCAACGCCCGGAGCGGGCGGCATGTAATACGCGTACGGCGGCGGGGGAACGCCGATGGAAATCCCGATCCCGAAATTTGCCGCGGACGCGGCTGGCGCGAGCAAGAACCCTACGGCCACCAGCATCACGGCGAATAATTTTTTCATGGTTGCTTCCTCCTGTCACGCTTGATGAATGCAAACGGCGTGCCACAGCTAAGTGACTGAAAAAACGCCCGATGACAACGGAGCCACTGGCCGAACACAGCCTTGCGTGGTGGTATTGGGCCAGTGGGAGTTTCGTCGCGCGCCCGAGGCGATCGACGATCTGAAGCGGCTGCCGGCCCATGAACGCGCGAAGGTCAAGCAAGCCATGGAACAACATCTCCTCCACGAGCCGGCGCGGGTGAGTAAAAGCCGCACTAAGAAGTTACGCGGGACGGAGCGTCCCAACTACCGCCTCCGCGCGGACGATATCCGGGTCTTTTGCGATTTGAGAAGAGAATATTTAGATCGGATTGCTCACCGCCGAGGATTACGAAGAGCGAATAGGGCGCGGCGAATTCGGATAAGAGCGCGGGTACGCCGTCCGCCGTGAACGCGGCTACTTCTGCCGTTCGTACCTGAAGTCCCCGGAAGAGTGTGTCTCGATGATGTGCGTCGCGGCGCCAGAAGCGTCGCGAACGAACCGGTAAGGCAGCCCCGTGCCGGCAAAGTCGACTTCCGACTGCGGCACCAGCGGCTGCTTCGGTCCCTGATTCACCGAGAGAAATAGCCGCCCCTCGGAGATCGTGATTTCGATAGTACGCGGCCCACCGATGTACGGTCCTGTGTAGACGCCCGCATACTTTGACAGAATCCCGGGCGCGACCTCAACTCTGTTCGTTTCCGCGTCCGAGCGTTTTCCGACCCAATGCTCCGTTCCACGATCGTCTTTGGTGCAGACCGATTCGAGCATCTCGGTATCGACGACCAGCGGCGCATGCATCGTTACCGTCCAGGCTTTCGCGTAGACGGATGGATCCACAAACGTGACCGCCACTTCGAGGTGACCGAAATCCGGGCGCCGGAACCGTTCCGTGATGCGTAGCGCTTCCGTGTGCGGGTAGCCGTCCAGGATCCAGGTCCGGTCGCTGAAGCCGTTGCTCTCGACCACGAGCGTATCTTTGTCCCAACGGCCCACCGAGTATCCCATCCACGTCGGGTTGGGACTGGTTTCGAGTTCGCGCCCGTCCATGTAGATCTGGCGGTACGTGAGTTCTTCGTTGAGGATGGCGATCATCGTGGGCGTCTGCAAGAACCGCCGCATGCCTCCACTGGTACTGTAGCCCGGTCCTTCAGGCAGACACTGGATCCGGGGATTGTCACGGCCGAGGTTCTCGCCGCGCTGCTCCACCAGCGCCCGCGCCCACGGTTGCATGTCGGCGGAATTGAGGTCGCCCGTATTGCGCATCGTGACATTACAGACGGCCACATCGATGGGGAATACCCATAACCCGGTGAAATTAATCTTGCCGTCTGCCGTCCGTGGCGCCGGTGCCGAGAGGTTGGGCTTGCCATCGGCTGCGCGCGGTACCCCCGGCGTTCGCCGTTGCAGCCACTGCGCGCCGGCCGGCGCGACAAACAGACACGTACTCAGAACGGCGGCCACGGCGTTGATTCTCATATAATCAACCAGGATCTCCATTTTGGCTCCTGGTCCCTGAACTGCAAATCTACCCTGACGGTTTGGTCCTACTAGTTCTTCTCCAAATAGTACTCAGGAGAGAATCGTACTCATAGGAGCTGTTGAACTGTTGATTTCCCTCTAAACTTTAGCAAGATCTTGGGGTTAAAGTAACTGTAAGTTGTGGGTTTCAAGCTTTGCGCCGCCCCGCTGACGGTGGTAGTGAAGTGGCAGGCTGGGCTGAAGCAGCGCGGAGCTAGGCAACTCCTCGCGCATCGCCGCCACTTTCCGGACGTGCGCTCACGATCTTCACGTGCGCGATGCGGTTGCGGTCCATCTGTTCCACCACGAACGTACGGCCTTCATGCGTCACTGTTTCGCCCTCGGCCGGGATGTAGCCGAACTTCCGCAGCAGAAACCCGGCCAGTGTTTCGAAACCCGCGTCGCCCGGCAGTTCAATGCCGTATTGCGAAGTAAGGTCGCGGATGTTGGTGCCGCCATCGAGTTCAATCACCGGCGCGTCCATGGCGGGGGCGGGCCGGCGCACGTCGTGT
>CAMAUG010000294.1 GCA_945861255.1 Candidatus Sulfopaludibacter sp. SbA3 | reverse complement strand
CCAAAGCAAAGCGCTGGCGCTCCCAGCGAAAAACCGGCGGCGTGTGGTCATGCTGATCTTCTCCTTTGCGCGAGGTTATCCGTAGCATATCGCGAATGGAGCGCGCGTGGTGGCAACGGAGTTGGATGCGATTGAGGGGGCGGTTCGGCGGTAAGCGCGCGCAGGCTAGCTCTCCGGTTCGTCGATTACCTGCGTCGGATATCCAAGCTGACGTGCACGGCAACGATTTCAACAGATCGCCCGCGCGTGCGGCCCATGTGCGGCGCTCGAACCAACTTCGAGACAGGCCGGATGCGACTTCGACGCGATCCGCCCCAGCTTCGATGTGTTCCGCAACACTCGCTGATCTGCTTTCCGGCGCCTCTACGTTGCCGAAAACCACCTGTTCATCACAGGGCCGTCAATTGCATAGAGCACATCCACAATAGTACCCATCCTAAAAGAACTTAGTACAGCATTAAATCACCTATTTCGGAGCGATGAAGCATTGGTTTCGAGCTGGGAGAGACACCTCAATCGACCTCTGTGATCGGGCGACGCAACTTGACTAGGTTAGGCCGCGGACTGGCTATCGTTTCCAGGGAGGATCGCTATGAACATCGAAGAATCGTTACCAGCCTACGTGGTGATCGCTCTGTTTGTGGTCATGGTGCTTAAGATCTGGGTGACCGAGCGCAGGAAGCGGGCCGCCCGCATGGGGCCGCCGTAGCCGACATCGACGTGTCTGCCGCACTTGTCCCGGTGGGTGGCACTCGAGATGAGTCACTCGGGTCGCCGCGCCGCACCGCTGACACACTCCGGAAATCCGTAAACACCCGGCATGCCTCTACCCATGAGAAGACAGAGGCCGGAATCAAGTAACGGTCACCTTTCCATCACGACGGCCTTCCATGGATTGATGGTGCGCTTATTGTCGCGGTTCGAATGCACCCTGGAGTCCCCATACGGGTTTTGCGGCCGGGCTGGAGAGCCAACTACTCGCGCCTGGTTCTCCGAAATCATACTCCGTATCGCGCGAAAGCATGGTGTATTGGCCGACGAACCGGACGTTAGCCGTGGACTCGGAACCGGTCTGCAGCCACATACCGCCGACATTGCCATAGATCAGTACGATGCGCGAGTCCCGGAACCACCAGGAGGGGGCTTTGCCCGGCTTGCCCTCGGTGCGGCGCAGCTGGTAGGTGGTCGCATCCACCCAGACTTGGCCACGGAGGAGAACTTTGTCTTTGCGCCATGGACGCATGTCCAGCACGTAGGAGCGCTGGCCGTTCAAGTCCTCTTCGCGGACGAAACGAAAGTCATAGTTGGACGCCGACAGATCGGTGTTGCTGTAATTCTTCACGATGTCCGTTTCGTGCTCCAGCATCTGACGAACAATCGACTCGCCCAGCGCCATTCCCTTCGCTTGCCGGATCGCGAACCTTTTGGCGTCGGGCGGGACAAACGTCAGATCGGCAATTATCTCTGCCTTGGTGGTTTGTTTCTCTTTGCCGAACAACCGGTAGTCGCGTGTGACGCGGTAGGGACGGAGCCGGGTCCGGTTTTCGGCCCGGGCTTGGGCCATGCGGGCCAGGATAGTCTCAACGTCAGGAATCGGCGTCCCGGTTTGAGTCTGCGCAAATGCCATCCCGGCCGCGCAGAGAAGGAGAGAGCAAAAACTTCGAAGCGATGAACTCACAAGAAAACTCCATCCCGCGTATGTTGCGCAATCAGCGGCCGGATGCAGCGGCTCAATGGGCGGCCGGATGGGGTGACAAGACTCTCGCTTCGATAGCCCTCTTGGGTTGGGGTCGGCAATACGACTTGCAAAACCAATGTACGCTCTGCGTCTCTACTTCGTTGGCGGTCAGTACTAACGTTAGCACCTTCGGACGCCGGCGGGATGGTAAGCCCGGCAATGCCACCCACGGGAAGCAATCCGAGCGTCGGAGGTTCGTCCGGCTGAGCGGCCGCCGTGCCAGAGAGCGGTCTGCTGCTGCGCGGCTCCCGCGCGCTCCACCCGCACCGCGCACTGCTTGTAGTTCGGCTCGCGCGATACCTATTTTCTGATTCCATCATGCGGCGCGCGCCTGAGTCTGAGGCTCCACAACCTGACGCATCAAAAGGAAGCGACCTGGGCGGACGCGGGGGTGTCTATCCGTCCCGCCCGCCGTGCCGTTCGTTTCCGCACCGGACCGGGCGGGAGCCGGTGCTCCACATTGTCCAAATACAGTGCGGCCACGCGCGGATGCGTGAAGCGAATGGCATCGAAGTCTTTCAGAATCTGCTCTTGTAACCGGGAGGCTTCGGCGCGATTCCAAGCTTTGCTCCCGGCCCTTGCATAGGAGCGGAGGGCGTGCCCGCCCATGGCCTGCACGCTGCGGGTGGCTTGACCCCGGGTGAACCCCGCCGCGCGCAGGCTCTCGACGGCGCCCGCGATCCACGGAAAGAGTACGTGGCTGCCGAGGAAAATACCCGACCAGTAAAGCGGCTTGCTGACGGGTTGCAGCTCAATCAGTGTGTAACCGTCCTGTGCCAGCAGTCTTCGCAGCATGGTGAGCACGTCGCGGTTGCCCTCGGCTACAAAGATCTTCCCGCCGGATTCGGGCATGCAATTCAGCGTTGCCACGCGCGCGCCGGAGGTTCGTATCGGGCTGGGACAAAGGCTATCGCGAAGAACGTCGCACAGCACAATCATCTTCCCGCGCACCGGAACCTCGCGGGCAAGATCCGCGCTGACGGTGTCGAGCATGTTTTCCGGAACCGCGATCCAAATCGAACCGCAATCGCAAAACGCAGAATAGTCGCCCACACCGACGCCGGCTTTCAATCCATTCGCAATACGGCGGGAAACGCGCAGAGAGAAACCCTTAACAGGGCCCAGCGAGCCATGCAACGCGGGCATACGGGCCAGAAATGACTGGATGACGCCACCGGCGCTCACCAGTCCCGTAATCATCCGGTCTTTCATTCAGTTGTCACGTCAAGGTAGCACATCGGTGACCGCTTTGATTCTGATCTCTTTCAGACGGTCACGCAAGGCAGCGGCCTGTTTAAAGTCGAACCGGCGTGCGGCTTCGCGCATCTTCTCTTCAAGCTCAACCATGTACTTCTCCATTTGTTCGGGAGGAACGAAATCGGGCTCGTCCTCTACGTCGAGCGGCACGGTGATGTAGTCGCCCTCGGCTATGGCGACCAGGTTCATGTCGATGGGCTTGATGATGGATTGCGGCACAATTCCGTGCGCTTCGTTATAGGCTCGCTGTAGCGTGCGCCTGCGGCCGGTTTCGTCGATGGCGCGCCGCATGGAATCCGTCATCACGTCGGCATAGAGAATTACATGGCCGTTGAGGTGGCGCGCGGCGCGTCCCATGGTCTGAATCAGTGAACCGGCCGAGCGCAGGAAGCCTTCTTTATCGGCGTCGAGGATCGCCACCAGCGACACTTCCGGTAAATCCAATCCTTCGCGCAGGAGATTGACGCCGATCAAAACGTCGTACGTCCCGCGCCGCAGATCGCGCAGAATCTTCACGCGATCCAGCGTGGAAACTTCCGAATGCAGGTAGGCGCACTTTACGCCCGCCTCCGCGTAGTGTTCGGCAAGGTCTTCCGACATGCGCTTGGTGAGCGTGGTGACCAGCACGCGCTCATTGGCCTCCGCGCGCAGCCGGATTTCATGCAGCAGATGATCCACCTGCCCACGAATCGGCCGGACCGTGATCTCCGGGTCCACCAACCCGGTGGGGCGGATAATCTGCTCGATAACCCCGCCTCCGGTCTTGGTGAGTTCGTATGGACCGGGAGTCGCGGAAACGTACGTCACTTGATGCACGCGATTCTCGAATTCCTCGAAGGTCAACGGACGGTTGTCGAGCGCGCTGGGCAGGCGGAAGCCGTACTTGACCAGTTGTTCCTTGCGGGAACGGTCGCCGTGATACATACCGCCCAACTGCGGGATGGTCTGATGGCTCTCGTCGATGAACATCAGCGCGTCATGCGGCAGGTAGTCGAGCAATGTGGGAGGGGCTTGCCCAGGCAGACGGCCGGAGAAGTGGCGCGAATAATTCTCGATGCCATGGCAGTAGCCGATCTGCTTGATCATTTCCAGATCGAACATGGTGCGCTGCCACAGCCGCTGCGCTTCGATGCGCTTGCCTTCTTTTTCGAGTTCGCCTTTCCACCAATGCAGCTCGTTTTCAATGCCGCGCATGGCATTGTCACGTGTCTGTTGGGACATCACGTAGTGCGTCTTCGGGTAAATGGGAAGCCGCAGGTAGGTCTGCTTCACCTGGCCGGTGAGGGGGTCGATCTGCTCCAGCGATTCCACCTCGTCGCCCCACAGCGAAATGCGATAGGCGTTGTCGTCGTAGGTGGGAAAGATTTCGATTACATCGCCGCGCACGCGGAACGCCCCGCGCCGGAAATCGCCTTCATGGCGTTCGTACAGGATTTCCACCAATTTGGCGGTGATCTGCTCGCGCGGAATGTGCTGGCCCTTTTCGAGCATCAACAACATGCCGTAGTAGGCGTCCGGCGAACCCAGGCCGTAAATGCAACTGACGCTCGCGATGATCACGCAGTCGCGGCGCTCGAACAGCGTGCGCGTGGCGGAGAGGCGAAGCTTGTCGAGCTCTTCGTTGATGGTGGCTTCTTTTTCGATATAGACATCGCCGGCAGGCATGTAAGCCTCGGGCTGGTAGTAGTCGTAGTAGCTGACGAAGTACTCCACCGCGTTCTGCGGAAAGTAGCTTTTGAATTCCTGATACAACTGGGCGGCCAGGGTTTTATTGTGCGCGAGCACCAGCGCCGGGCGGTTGGTGGCTTCAATCACCTTGGCCATGGTGAAGGTCTTGCCGGAGCCGGTGACGCCCAGCAGCACCTGATGCTGCTCCCCGTCGCTGATCCCGCGCAGCAGAGCCTCAATGGCGGTGATTTGATCGCCTCGCGGCTGATAGTCGATCCCGAGCCGGAAGGCCATCTCTTCAGTATAGGAAGTCGGAGTGGAACACACGGCTCCGGCTGGACACTCGGGTGCACGACACAGGAGTTAACCATGGCGGTTTTTCTATTTTTGTGGCATACTTCTGAGCGGATAGATACGCACAGAGGAGATCCTACATGCCTGATACGCTCTCGAAGTTAGAATCGGATCGGTCCAAGCTGCTGGAAGAGTTCCTC
>CAMAUG010000293.1 GCA_945861255.1 Candidatus Sulfopaludibacter sp. SbA3 | reverse complement strand
ACCGCCAACAGCAGATATCATTGCTCAACAAAAAAGCAGCACACCTGGGATTCGCTCTTGTTCCAGCCTCCCATCCCCAGGTCACCGCGTGAGTAGTTTCTGGAGAGAGAGGTACCGTCTCAGTAACGCGAACGCTTGGAAGGGTCGTCGTCTTTCGCCGTCGCTTTCGGTTGTGTGATGTGATCCGGGTGTTCCACGACGAGAGGGCATACGTAAGGTTAAAGATTCAGAATCCCAGGCTAGAAATGTTCTCTGGGCAGTTTGTCAACCTCAGTCAGTGGTGCCCGGTAGAAACCGACCTGGAAGCGGAAGTCGCGGCCGCAAATCGATTTGTCCATCGCTGGAAACAAGCCCGATCCGTGGAAGCGGGGAATGAGCCACTATCCTATGCTAAAGCGTATAGTGAGGCCTCTCCTAAAGCCTGGACACTCGAAGGGCTTGCCACCCTGGATGCTCATCAGCGAAGGCGAAATCTGAGATTCGCAAAGCGCAGCGTTTCAGGTTTCCTCCTGTTCGCAGCTGCGGCATACGCGATTGGCCCTTTTCTTCCTTTCGCGTTGTCGGTTCTCTTGGCCATCTCTTGCGCCGCATGTCTCCTAGCCACGCTCGCGTCCACTGCTGCACTGCTGTTCGATCGGGCAAAGCGACGAAGTGCCTCCGGCCGGACGATGCCCCCGTAGTCGTGCAGCGCAGAGTGCCTGATCAGGGCACGCCCCCCTGAGCAATCGAGGCTAATCCCGGTTAATATAGCTCTCATGAAACACTTCCGGCGTTCCCTCGCGTCCGCACTGCTGATCCTCTGCGCCGCAACCGGCCTTGCCCAGAATTCAGGCAAGCTCTTTGGCACCACTTCGGAGGGAACTCCGGTACACATCTACACGCTCTCGAATGCGAAGGGGATGCGGGCGCAAGTGATCAACTATGGCGGAATTATTACTTCACTGACCGCGCCGGACCGCTCCGGCAAGTACGCCGACGTGGTGCTCGGCCTGAACGATCTCGCCGCTTATGAGCGCGCGCCCGGCTACCTTGGCGCCATTATCGGCCGTTACGCAAACCGCATCGGCGGCGCTCAATTCACGCTGGAAGGCAAGACCTACAAGCTGCCGCAAAATAACGGAATCAACGCGCTGCACGGAGGCCTGAAAGGTTTCGACAAGCGCGTTTGGAGTGCCCGTGAAGTAAGCGGCCCGTCGGGCAAGAGTCTGGAGCTCACCTATGTCAGCAAAGACGGCGAGGAAGGGTATCCTGGCACCCTGTCGGCGCGGGTGATCTATACCGTTACTCCGAACAACGAATTGAAGATCGAGTACAGCGCGACCACGGATCGCCCGACCATCGTGAATCTCACCAATCACTCCTACTTCAATCTGGCGGGTGCCGGCGCGGGCGATATATTGAAGCATCAGGTGACCATTCATGCGGATAATTTTACGCCGGTGGGCGAGGGTTCCATTCCAACGGGCGAAATACGACCGGTGAAGGGCACGCCGTTCGATTTCACCAGCACGCACGCCGTCGGTGAGCGCATCGATCAGAGCGATCCCCAGCTCCAATTTGGCAGAGGCTACGACATGAACTACGTCTTGCGGAGCCGTAACGGCAGCCTGGCGAAGGCCGCAGAGGTTCATGACGCAGGCAGCGGAAGGGTGATGGAAGTTTGGACCACTGAGCCGGGAGTCCAGTTCTACACGGGCAACAATTTACCGGCCTCTCTCATGGGGAAAGACGGCAAGACATTCGGGCGGCGCGGCGCGCTTTGCCTGGAGACGCAGCATTATCCGGACTCGCCTAACAAGCCCAATTTCCCCTCCAGCGAATTGAAGCCCGGCGCCACCTATCGCGCCACGACAGTTTACAAATTCTCCGCGCGCTGACGTTGGAACGCGATGCCAAGCGTAGGCCGTCGCTATGCGGACTCCTGCCCTGAGCGCACGGACTTCAGCAGTTTCGCCGCGTAGGCTTCCTCATCCGCGAGTCCGTCCGTACCCTGGGTCACCGACGCCAGCGTCTGACCGCGCCTGAGCAAGTCTTTGATTTCGCCCAAGTCCGTGGCGATTTGAACTATCTTATACACGGCGGCGAACACCATCACGTAACCGGCTAAGGTGATGACTTCGCGAATGAAAGTCCCGGCGAGATCCATAGATACGTCCTCCCTTGTGGGATGATCGTCGGACTCTTTTCGGAACTTTAAGAACCGGCGCCGCTCCCTACCCGTTGCCATCGCCACGCGACGTGAAATCGAGTGACGCGGAGTTCATGCAGAAGCGCTGGCCGGTCGGCCGCGGCCCATCGGGAAACAGGTGTCCCAGGTGGGCGTCGCACTGCGCGCACAGCACCTCAACGCGGCGCATGCCATGGGAGGTGTCCTCTTCCATCCGCACGTTGGCGGTGTCGGCGGCCGCGAAGAAGCTGGGCCAGCCGCTGCCGGATTCGAACTTGGTTTGAGAATCGAACAATTCCGCGCCGCAGCACGCGCAGCGGTACATGCCGTCCGCATGGTGATCCCAATACTTGCCGGTGAATGCCGGTTCCGTGCCCTTCTGCCGGGCCACGTAGAACTGTTCGGGAGTCAATTGCTTCTTCCACTCCGCGTCGTTTCTCTGGATCTTCGCCATGATAATCTCCTTGACAGCTCGCGCGGGCCCCTGCGTTGAGCCGTACACTGGGAATGACAGATGCCTATTGTCTTATTCCTCGGCCTTCTACTGCAACCCCTGCGCGCCGCCGATATTGACGTAACCCGCACGCTCAAGGGCGTGGAGGACCGCTATAACCGGGCGCAGGCGCTCCAACTTTCATTCACGGAAACCTATCGGACCCGCGGCCGCCAACGTGTCGAGAAAGGCGAATTATTTCTGCGCAAGCCGGGACGGATGCGCTGGCAGTACACCTCCCCGGCCGGGAAGCTGTTCGTCTCCGATGGCAAGTTCATCTACAGCTATACGCCGCAGGACAATCGCGCTGAAAAGATGAAATTCAAGGAAGCCGACGACCTGCGCGCGCCGCTGGCGTTCCTGCTGGGGCGTCTGCACTTTTCCGACGATTTCCGTGAGTTCCGCGCTCATCCGGAGGACGGCGGCGTGTACATCACGGCGATTCCGAAATCCGACAAGCTGCCCTACGCGGAGGTCTCTTTCCTCACTGGCCCGGATTTCTCGATCCGGCGTCTGGAAGTGAAGGGGCATGACAACTCGGTGCTCGAATTCACGTTTGAGAATGAGCGCAAGGACGCGGCGATCGACGCGGCGATCAAGGACGCGCTGTTCCGCTTCACGCCACCGGCGGGCGCCGAGTTCATAGATTCTTCCAAACAGTAACAGGGTGCCCTCGGCAAAGCGCGCGGCCCGCAGCGAAGGCGATTCGGCATTGGAAGTGCCGCCGAGCGCCACGCCAGTCGTCGTTGCCGCAGCGCTCGGAATGCCACCGTCGGACTGTGCACGGCACCGTTGCCACCGCCACGCAAGCGCGGCCAACGCCCTGCAGGGTGCCATTGCCGTAGCGCTCGGAATGCCACCGTGGGCTGTGCATCGGTGCCGCTGCCGCTGCCTCACAGCGCATCGGGACGCCCTGCCGGTCGCCATTCCGGCTCTTCCGCAAATGCCGCGCGGTGCTTGTGATGGGCGTTTGCGCGCGGCACAAGTATGGCGTCGCGCGGTTATCGTGGGGCGTCATGATGATTGGCTCACTGCCGCGGCTTCTGCTGAAGCAGCCCAAGTTCTTTGCGGCGGCGGCCGGATCGCTGGCCGTGGGATTGGGGCTCGCCGCGGCGTTTTCGAGCGTCGCCGATGCCACCCTGCTCCGGTCCCTGCCGGTGGCACGTCCGGCGGAGATCGTGCGGATCTTCACCACTTCCAAACTGCATCCGCTGGGATTTGTTTCTTACCCCGACTACGAAGACTTCGCGCGAAGCTCCTTAACGTCGTTCGAAAGTATCGCCGCGCAGTGCCAGGTCTTGGTGGCCGTGGGGAAAGTGGGCGAGACTCCGCGGATGCGCATGGGACTGGCGGTAACCACGAGTTACTTCGCCTCGCTCGGCGTGAAGCCGCAGTTGGGCCGTTCCTTCGAACCGGAAGACGAACGCGCCCCCGTGGCGATTCTGAGCGACGCTTACTGGAGGGCGCGGTGGGGAGGCGATCCAGCCGCGATCGGGAGCACGATGGAGGCCGCGGGCACGCCGCTGCGCATCGTTGGAGTGGCCCCGCGCGGGTTCGGCCTGGACCGGTTTCTACATGAAGACTTCTACGTGCCGGCCGGGGCATATCGCGCGGGATTGCTGCCCTCCACGGGAAACCCGATGGACCGGCGGGAGAGGCGGTACTTCTCGCTGTATGCGCGGTTGCGGCCCGGCGTCGCTCCCGCGCAGGCGCAAGCGGAAGCCACGGCGCTGGCGGCGCGGTTGGCGGACGCCCACCCGGATACGAATCGCGACCACTCCGTCGTGGTGCTTACGGAGCCGGCGGCACGCGAGCGTTTAAGCCCGGCGATCGCGACGCTGGCGCTGCTGTTGCTGGCAGCCGGGGCCTTGAGCGTAGGCATTGGGTGCGCCAACGCGAGTGGGTTGATCCTGCTGCGGACGGAAGCGCGGCGAGGAGAGTTCGCGCTCCGCGCCGCGTTGGGAGCGCGTCCCGTCCGGATACTGGCGGAGATGCTGTGCGAAAGCGCATGGATCGCAACGGCCGGCGTCGCGGGGGCCCTCCCGGTGGCGATCTCGCTCGTCCAACTGTTGGCGCAGTCCGTGGCGTGGCCTTCCGACGCGGGTGTGGCGATGGACGCGCGTTTTGACACCCGGATGGCAACGACGGCGGCAGCGGCGGCGGTGCTGTGCGCGCTGGTGTGCGGCGTAGCGCCGTGGCTGTTGCTGCACCGCGCGGTTCACGCCCCGGCCACGCGAGTCACACGTCGGAGAGGCGCGCAAAACGCACTTACGGCATTGCAAATCGCATTGGCCATGGCGTCTGTGGCGATGGGCGGCGGCTTGCTGCACGCACTCCAGGCAGCGGCGCGCGTGGATCTTGGCTATCGAGTGGACCAGTAGTGTCCGGCTAACCGTAACTGGATGGGCGGCAAGCCATAGCAGCACAGGCTGTTAAGTCGTGTTTTGGGATTTTTCGATTTGAAAGTTCCGGATCGATTTCAGCCCTTGTTCGATGCCCCGGATTTCCCAAGAGATCCTG
>CAMAUG010000292.1 GCA_945861255.1 Candidatus Sulfopaludibacter sp. SbA3 | reverse complement strand
GCCTACCGGCACCATGGGCTGGCGGCGGCCTTCGGGCGGGAGGAGAGTGCCAGGGCCTTGAAGCAGAGCCATGAGCGAGCGTTCATGGACTGGCTCGGGTTGCCGATCAAGGTGAAGGCGGATGATGTACGCGACTACTTGAAGAGCTTGGAAGAGGCAGGCGCGGAAGTCGCGACGCATTGGCTACGATCCGGGCAGCCGCGCAACCTGGTCCCGGATTCATCGTCCGCTTCCCAGCGCGAGCACTTTGAGCGGGACATGGAAACACTGCTGGACGTGTTCAGGAACGATCCGGAACTGTGGCGGCGCTCTCCAGGCTCGTCGCAATCGCCGTAACCTGGCCGACGATTTCAATGTCCTGCGGATACCGGTACGTTTCCGGATCGCAGTGCGATGCCGGATGTGGTTGCACCGTCAGCCGGTTGTCTTTTAGGGAACACCAGCCGCAGGCGTAACCCTCCCGGTGCTCCAGGAAATAGATGGGCCTCTGAAACTCATTCGTCCAACTGGAAGCGACGACGCGGCGCCTGGAATCGTCGATGACCACCAGGGACCCCGGCGGAATAATGGGGAACATAGACCGGTCGGATGTTCCGATCAGGCCGTACCGATGCTCCTTCAAATCGATGTTGTTCAGCAGCATCAGCGGCAGTGAACCCCACCGCTGGATCAGCCGGCTCAAGTACGTGGTCCGTGTCAGATCCAGGCCCGGATCAAGCGCGATGGGCACTTGCGCCATCCCGCCTTCCGCGCGGAATCCCACCAAATGCGTCCGCTCTTGCTCGAGGAGCATTGCATCGGACGGAAGCGTGGCAAACGAAAGTCCATACCAGGAGAGAACCTCGTGCGGATCCAACCGATAGATCGCGCACAAAGAGTACAAACGGTAGATGGAAGGCATCGTGCCTTTGTTTTCGATGTCCTCCAGGCGGCTCAGCGCCACGGTGAATTCATCGCTTCCGCGATTGGCCGCGATTTTGGCGCTGGCGTCCTCAACATCGCGAAACCGAAGCGCCAAGCGCTCACGGGCGCGCTTGAGTTTCTGCCCGGCATCCTCCATCATGGAGGTCTGGACCGGTGGATCCGGTTGTCGCCGTCGAGAAAGTGGCATACGTGTGGTTAGATTTGATTATACCCTGTGGATAAATCGCCGAGTAGGGACAGTTTTGTCAGACTTGTTCTGATTTCAGAACAATATTCCGGAGTTTCTGGGCTGTTGAGTTCGTAGCCGGTGAACGATGGGACCGCGGAGCTAGACCGATCTTGAGAATCATCATCGCCATTACGGGCGCCAGCGGATCCGTGTACGGTTGGCGTATTCTAGAAAAACTCCGGGACCGCGAAGGCGTGGAACGTCACCTGATTCTCTCCCGTTCCGGAGAACGCACGGCGCACTTGGAAATGGGCAAGTCCGCCGCTGATTTCAGGAAACTGGCGACGTGCAGCTATTCGGTGGACGATATCGGGTGCCGTTTGGCGAGCGGCTCGTTCCCGGTGGATGCGATGATCGTGGCGCCGTGTTCCATCCACACCATGTCCGCCATCGCGCATGGAATCAGCTCCAATCTGATTGTGCGCGCGGCTGACGTTTCACTGAAGGAACGCCGGCGCCTGGTGCTGATGGTGCGGGAGTCTCCTCTGCATCTGGGTCACCTCAGGAGCATGACTGCATTGGCGGAAATGGGCGCCGTGATCGCGCCTCCGGCGCCCGCGTTCTACTTTCAGCCGCAAACCGTAGCGGAAATCGTGGAACATAGTGTGGATAGGGCGTTGGCGCTGGCCGGCATTGCCTCGCCGGACGCGCGCAGCTGGGAAGGAAAACCATAGACCATGCACAAGCGCGGCGCGCACGCAGTACCCAAGAGGAACCGGCTCCGCGTGGGATTTCAAGGTGAATTGGGCGCGTTTAGCCAGCAGGCCATCCGCCAGCTTTTCGGCTCGAAGGCGCTCCCGGTGGCGCACCAGCGCTTCGACGAGGTCTTCGCGGCGCTGGACGCCGGCGCCGTGAATGTCGCCGTTGTTCCGTTGGAAAACACACTGGTCGGGTCCATTCACGAAAACTTCGACCTGCTGCTGAAATATCCGTTTGAGATCACGGCGGAGACCAGCGTGCGTGTGATCCATAATCTGATGGCACCGCCCGGCGCGACTTTTCGCTCCATCCACACGGTATATTCGCATCCGGTGGCTTTGGGCCAGTGCCTGGATTTTTTCGCGAAGCACCCGCGCCTTCAACGCACCCCATTTTATGACACGGCCGGCAGCGTGAAGATGGTGATGGAGCAGAAGCCCGAAGGCGCGGCCGCCATCGCATCGGAGCTGGCTGCGCAGACCTACGGCGCGAACATCCTGAAGCGCGGCATTGAAGACGACCGCCAAAACTTCACGCGCTTTTTCCTGCTGGAACCGGCGGGCGCCAAGCCTCGCGCTGTCCCGGGAGCGTCCGGCCATCCCTGGAAAACCTCGCTGGTCTTGACCACCAAGAACATTCCCGGCGCGCTGTTCCGGGCACTCAGCGCATTGGCGTTGCGCGACATCAACCTGATCAAGATTGAATCCCGGCCGCTGCGTGGCAAACCTTGGGAATATCTGTTCTACCTGGATTTGATCGGACATCGCGACGAGAAAAACGTCCGCAACGCTTTGGCGCATTTAGCGGAACTGGCCGATTTCCTTCGCGTGCTGGGCAGCTACCGTGCTGCCTGAACAAAGGGCTTTCCAACCGCTTTCTCCGCGGTCACCGCCGCTGAGCCGTGCACATGAGCGAGCGGTCCAGAACCGCCGGCGAAGTTCGATGACAGGCAAAGCGAGTTAGAATCGAGATCATGGGTATCGCAGGCGTCCTGTTGTTGGCGTGGCTCGGGGCGGACCTGCCGCTGACGGAGCTGCGCCAAGCGCGCGACGCCCAGGATCGCGCCACGTTGCAACGCGCGGCGGCTATCCTCGGCGCGCAGGCCGCGAAAGAGACAGGCAACGCGGAGGCGCAGTATCGCGCGGCGTTCGCCGAGTCCACGCTTGCCGAAGTCGCTCAGGAAATGCGCGACAAAGCACAAGCGCGCGTGGCCGCCGAAACAGGAATGCAAGCCGCCGAACGGGCGATCGCGCTGCAGCCGCAACGTGCCGAATATCGTCGCATTCACGCTACATTGTGCGGACAGGCCGCGGCCGCTGTGGGCGGGCTGGGCGCGCTCAAGTATGGGCGCTGCGCGCTGAACGAAGTGGAACAGGCCATCAAGCTGGATCCAAAGGCTTCGATGAATTACCTCAGCCGAGGCGTGGGTAACTTCTATTTGCCGGCGGCGTTGGGCGGCGGGGTGGATGTGGCAATCCCGGATTTCGAAAAAGCCGCGGCGCTCGATCCCAACTCGGCCGACGCGTACCTTTGGCTCGGCGTGGCGTTGCGCAAAGCGAACCGGAGCGCGGAGGCGCGTAAGGCGTTTCAGCATTCGGTAGCGCTGAATCCCGCGCGGGTGTGGGCCAGGCAGCAGTTGGAAAAGACCCCTGCCCAGTGACGCCCAGTGACAACGATCGCGGCGTCTACAACGTTGTGCCGGCGGCCACGCTGGGACGTTTTCCTGAACCGCTCGCTCGGCGCTCGGCTCGGTAAGTCCCGCGCCGATAGAAGATGATTCCGAGCCGCGACGGTCACGGAGCGGTCCAGCAACCTTCTGCCGCAGCCTGCTAATGTACGAAGTACACTTTTAGCGCTTGATCCAGGTGTGCCTGGCTGAAAACCGGTTCGCGCCGCTCGAACGCGGCCGTGCCGCGAAGGATTCCCACCAGGTCTTGAGGGAAACAGGCGCGCAGCAGGCCGGAGTGTTTGAGGCACTCGCTCAACATGTAATCGTCCATCCCGGGGGGGCACGTGAGACCTGCCTTGTCGCACACGCGGTGAATAATCACGCGAAACAGGTCTTCGCTGACTCCGTCCACCTTAATCTTGTTCTTCAGCCGCCGCATGAAGGCGTCCTCGGCCAGATCACTGAGCGGAAGATTCGTGGCGAACACCACTAACACCTCAAACGGAATCTCAAAGCTGACGCCCGACCACAACGACAGGATGTCTACGCGCCGGTCGAGTGGAACGATCCAGCGGTTCAGAATCTGCCGCGGCGTGATGCCCTGCCTGCCGAAATCGTCGATCAGCAGAATTCCGTTGTTGGCCTTCATCTGGAGGGGCGCCACGGAAATGCGCGTGACTTCATCCAGCCTGGTGTCCAGCATATCCACGCGCATTTCCCCGCCCACCTTCACCATGGGCCGGCGGCACCACACCCAGCGCGGATCCCCGGCCTCCACCGCGGTGTCGCTATCGTCGCCGGAATGGTGCAGCAGCGGGTCGAACACAGTTATGATTTCACCGGCGACCTCCACGGCATACGGAATGTGGATGCGATCCGTGAACAGCCTGGGAAGGCGCTCCGCGATGCTGGTCTTGCCGTTGCCGGTGGAGCCGTACAGCAGGATGGCGCCGCCGGTGACCAGCGCCGTACCCAATTCCTTGATGGCTTCGCCGGATATCACCAGGTCGTGTAATTCGCGGCGAAGATCCTCGGCCGTCAAATCCAGTTTGAGCGCCTGCCGGGACACCGTCTGGCGATAGGCGGCCAGCGGAACGGGCGCGGGCCCCGCGTATTGGCACTTGCGAATCGCCACTTCGGCCAGGGCACGGCCGCGGCTGGTCAATGAGATCTCATAGTCGTTTTCCACCATCGCCCGCGTGTCGCACAACTGCTCTTTGTGCAGATGCCGGTACATGGCATGCATGATGGTGGGGCTTAACCTGGAACGCTCCGCCAAGCGCGAAAGCGTGCTGGTGCCTTCGAAAAACGCGTGTTTCAGGATCAGGTCCAGGACCATGCCGAAGGAGAGACCCAGTTCCTGAATGGTGTGGGGTTGACTGAGTTGAAGCGAGTCGTCGAGAACTGCCTGCATGGTTCACACACTACCACTTTTTGCCGCAGCCGGCATGGCAGAGGCGCCGGTCAGGTGCGGCGCATGGAAACCATAACTCGATGCGCCCAGGAAGTGACGGCTTCATGATTCCAGATCAGTAGTGTCCGGCTATAAGTCGAGCAGGCTCAACTGGTTAGAAAATAGGTCTGATTTTTCCTGGGAGTAAGTGTCGTCAAAGGCCCGTAGAATGGGCGTTTGCTCGAACAAGGTGACGCTGAGAACCTGTAGGATTTGGTAGA
>CAMAUG010000291.1 GCA_945861255.1 Candidatus Sulfopaludibacter sp. SbA3 | reverse complement strand
AAGAAGCGTTTGTCGATGGAAGCCACCCTCTACCAAATCCTACAGGTTCTCAGCGTCACCTTGTTCGAGCAAACGCCCATTCTACGGGCCTTTGACGACACTTACTCCCAGGAAAAATCAGACCTATTTTCTAACCAGTTGAGCCTGCTAGACTTATAGCCGGACACTACTGATCGCAGGTATATTCTGCAGGTCCCCGAGGCTTTTCTTTTTCGGCTGGCGGGCGAGGAGACCGTCAGCGGCCAGCCCACCTGGCTGCTGGAGGCCACGCCGAAGCCCGGCTACCGTCCTCCGGATGCGCGCTCAAAAATGCTGACAAAGTTGCGCGCGAAAATCTGGATCGAAAAATCCACCTACCACTGGGTGAAAGTGGATGCGGAAGCGCTGGATACCTTATCGTTCGGCTTGGGCCTGGTGCGGATCGCGCCCGGCGGTACGCTGCATTTTGAGCAGGTGCGCGTGAACGATGAGATCTGGCTGCCGTCGCGCATCCTGATCCGGGCGGACGCACGGCTGGCGCTGCTCAAGAAACTGCGCGCGGAAATCGACGTCGCTTACCGCGATTACAGGAAATTTCAGAGCGATTCGCGTATTGTGGAATTCCAGGAGAATTGAAACTCATGAATCGCGCGCCCGTTAGCGCCGGGCGCTGGTCACGGCGCGCGCAAGATTTCTTCCTTCTCCACTCAAACAGCCTTGCGCGGGCGCGGCGCCATCGGGCATAGTGAAAGGAGAGGGCGCGAGTGCTTTCCGGAGCTCCGCTTTTCTTAACTGTATGGGATCAGGCCACCAATGGCGGACCAATTTCTGTTCCTTACCGAACTGCTCGGCCTCAAGGTCTTCGACCTCAAGGGGCGCAAGCTGGGTGCGGTCCGGGATGCCGCGCTGGTGCCGCTGGTCCATCCGGTCCGCATCGACCGCTTTCTGATCGGCGGCGACGGCAGGCTGCTCACCGTACGGTTCGATCAGGTCAAATCCATCTCGCTTGCGGGCATTCATTTGTTGGACGAGAAACTGACGCCCTACCATTCCGACGAATACATGCTGCGCCTGACGCGGGATTTGCTGGATCAGCAGATCATCGACGCGCAAGGCCGTAAGGTGGTGCGCGTCAACGACGTCACGTTTGAATTCCGTCCGGAGGATGGTGCCGAGACTCTGTGGGTACTGGAGGTGGACGTCGGCATTCGCAGTATCCTCCGCCGCCTGGTGCGAGGCCTGGTCCCGGCGCCGTGGGTCCGCCGATTGCAAACGCGCATTCCCATCAAATCTATTCGCTGGGAGTTCTGCAACATACTGGAGCCCGATCCGCAGCGGCGCCTGCGCCTGAATATTTCGAACAAGCTGCTGGAAGATATGCACCCGGCCGATCTGGCCGACATTGTTGAGGATCTGGGTCCTGAGGATCGCGAAGCTATCTTCGAGAACATCGACAGCGAAACGGCGGCCGATGCGCTCACCGAGATCGATCCCACCATTCAGGCCAGCATTCTGGAATCCCTGGAAACCGGGAAAGCCGCCGATATTATCGAAGAAATGGCCCCCGACGAAGCCGCGGACGCGTTGGCTGAACTCGAAGAAGCCACGAGCGACGAGATCCTGGAGGAGATGGAGGGCGAGCCCAAGCAGGACGTTGAAGATCTGATGGAGTTCGCTGAAGATACCGCGGGCGGACTGATGAACACCGAATACGTGGCGCTGCAGGAAACCGCCGTGGTCGCCGACGCGCTGGCCGCGCTGCGCGCCAACGAGGACCTGCTGGACAGTTTGAACACCTTGTTCCTGATCGATGGCGAAGAACGATTGAAAGCCGCGGTGCCGCTGACGCGCCTGTTCCTGCACGAAGGCTCGGTGCCGCTGGCCACGCTGGCCTCGGAGACCATGATCTCCGTGGATGTCGAAGAGCGCCAGGATCGTGTGACGGAACTGTTCGACAAGTACAACTTGCTGGCCTTGGCGGTGGTGGACGAAACCGGGAAGCTGGCGGGCGTGATTACGGCGGACGATATTATTTCGGTGTTGCGGCAGAGGTAAGTCGTCAGGGCGTGACTGTAGACAGATCGTCGATGCCGGCGAAGTCGGCGTCCCGAGTGACCAAGACCGCCCCCAACGATCGAGCCGTTGCGGCCACCCACAAGTCGTTTTCGTCCAGCGTGAGGCCGCGCCTCTGGCGGCTCAGCTTGATATCGGCGTAGAAGGATGCGGCGCTTTCGGGAATCGCTTCGCAGGGTATCGCTTCAAATAAGATGCGGACTTTTTCTTGGATCTCGGTGCGTCGCCTGCCCGCGGCGAGCCTCGCGATTCCATATAGAATTTCGCCCGCGACGATCGTGCAGACAACGACACGATCATTTTCGTTGAGCGTGGAGAGCCAAGCTCGCACGCGCTGGTCTTCCTTCATCAAGGCACTGAATGCGCTCGTGTCGAGCAGATAAGTCATCTGCCGCTCTACTCGTCAAACGAACCCTGGTCGCGAACGGGAATCCGCCCACTGGCAATCGCTTCATCAAGTTCAGCGAGGGCGGCGCCGGTTAGATGGGGAGGGCTTGCCGCCACTTGAAGGATCGCGGCTGGGGAACCGGGCGGGTGAATCAACGAACGCAAGCCTTCCACAGCCACCTGCTCTACACTCTTGTGCTGAGCGGATGCGATGCCTTTGAGCCGGTGGGCCAGGTCATCCGGGATTTCAAGTTTCAATTGGGTCATGGCCGAGCCCGCTCCAGCCATCATTATTTCACGATCCGGGAAGGCGATCCTGCCCAGCGAGGTTGGGCTGGGCCGCTTCGGTGCTTCGGTCTCGCCCCACGCGATCCGAAAAATGTTAAGACTGGAGTCATGAAAGCGGTATTCGCGCTGATCGCGGGTTGCGTGGGCTTGGCTGCCCAGGCGCTCGATTCGTCCGCCGGTGAACTGCGACCCTTGCTGCAACGCTACTCGGCCGATTTGCAGTCACTTGAACGCACCTACGCCATCCCGTATAGCGAAGGGCGCCGCACTCGTCTGGAGCGCTTTTACGCCGAACAGCAGGCCGAGCTTGGCAAACTGGATTTCGACAGGCTTAGCCACGATGGACGGATCGATTATATTTTGTTCCGGAACCTGCTCGATCACGAGCGCAAACAACTTGGGATTGAGCGTGCCCGCAACTCCGCCGTCAACGCCCTAATTCCCTTCGCCCCGGCCATCGTGAGCCTGGAAGAGAAACGCAAACGCATGGAGCCGCTGGATGCGCGCGCCGCCGCGAGCGGAGTGGCGGACCTGATCAGATCTCTCGCCGACGCTCGCAAGCGCGCCGAGACGGACAGGCCTAAAGCCACGCTGGCTCTCCGGGCCGCAGCGCGGCTCGCGGAGCTGCGCGAGACCTTCAAGCAGTGGTACGACTTTTACAACGGCTTCGATCCGCAATTCACCTGGTGGATGGCCGATCCCTACAAACGGGCGGGCGACGCCATCGACGAATACGTCAAATTCCTTCGCGAGAAGTTGGGCGGCGCGGCCGACAAGGAGAGCATTACGGGGGACCCGGCGGGGCGCGAGTCTTTGCTGAACGATCTGGCCTACCAAATGATTCCTTACGCTCCGGAGGAATTGATCGAGATCGCACGGAAGGAATTGGCCTGGGGCGAACAGGAGATGAACCGCGCCTCGCGCGAAATGGGCCATGGAGATGACTGGAAGAAGGCCCTCGAAAAAGTCAAGAACGATTACGTCGAGCCGGGCAAGCAGCCCGAGCTGGTGCGCAGGCTGGCGCAAGAGGCCATCGATTATGTCACGCAGCGCGACCTGGTCACCGTCCCGGCGCTCGCGAAGGAAGACTGGTGGGAAGAAATGCTTTCACCAGAGCGCCAGTTGGTGGCGCCGTTTTTCCTGGGCGGCGACCTCATTCTGGTGGCGTATCCGTCAAACACCATGACGCAGGAACAGAAACTGATGAGCCTGCGTGGCAACAACGTGCACTTCGCGCGCTCCACGGTATTCCATGAGTTGATCCCCGGCCACCATTTGCAGGGCTTCATGGCGGGGCGCTTCCGGACGTACCGCGCGCCGTTCGCCACGCCGTTCTGGACTGAAGGCAACGCGTTCTACTGGGAAATGCTGCTGTGGGATCAGGGCTTCGCGAAAACGCCGGAGGACCGCATCGGAATGCTGTTCTGGCGCATGCACCGCGCCGCCCGCATCATCTTCTCATTGAGCTTCCATCTGGAGCGAATGACGGCGGCGGAGTGCGTCGATTTCCTGGTGGACCGCGTGGGCTTTGAGCGCGATAACGCCGCCGCGGAAGTGCGCCGCTCCTTCGACGGCTCCTACCCGCCGATTTATCAGAGCGCTTACATGCTGGGCGCGCTGCAATTTTACGCGCTGCACAAGGAACTGGTCGATTCCGGAAAGATGACAAATCGCGCTTTCCATGACGCGATCCTGCAACAGAACTCCATACCGGTTGAGCTGATCCGCGCCGGCTTGACAAACCAGCCGCTCACGCTCGATTTCAAATCGGCGTGGCGCTTTCGGTAACCAGAGCTTCACTTACTCCGTACGAAGCGTTGGAAGCCTTGTTTGGCGTCCTCGGTCACGCGGCAGCGGGCGTTGGCCCGGATGCAGGCAGCGAGCGATTGCTCAAACGTCATTCCATCGGTTTCGTACAGAAGGCGTTTGAGGATGTTCAGTGAGGTCACCGACTTTGCGGCAAGCTGGCCGGCATAAGCGGCTACGCCGGCTTCGAATTCAGCATCCGGGAAAACGCGATTGATCAACCCGGCGGTGAACGCGTCCGGCGCGCTGATGCTGTCACCGGTCGTGAATAACTCAAACATGCGCTTTTCCGGTAACATGCGCTTCAGCAGAGCGGAGACAATCGCGGGGGTGAAGCCGATCTTGATCTCGGGATAGCCGATGGCGGCCGATTCAGCTGCCACCGCCAGATCGCACGCCGTCACGATGCCCGCGCCGCCTCCCAGCGCGCGTCCGCGAAGCGCGGCGATAACCGGGCGGGGGTGGCGGCGGATGGCCAGCAGGATATCGGCATACTTGCGCGCGGTGGCCTCGTGTTCCTCGATGGTGGCGTCGTTGCCCTGATCGAGTTCCTTGAGGTCCATGCCCGCGCAAAAATCCTGGCCTGCACCACGAATGACCACCACGTGCACGGAGGGGTCCCGGGCCGACTGCTCCAAGGCATCGCGAAGGGCCCCGATCAGCTC
>CAMAUG010000290.1 GCA_945861255.1 Candidatus Sulfopaludibacter sp. SbA3 | reverse complement strand
CAAGCGACGAAATAGTATCCACCAGCAACAACGCCGGATGCCCGGCGCGATCCATGGCTTGCCGTAGCGCGCTGATCGAGCTGGTAACGCCGGTGGAAGTTTCATTGTGGACCGCACAAACGGCTTTGATCTTATGTTCGCGATCTTCCCGAAGTTTTTCCTCAGCCGTCTGGGCATCCACCCCATGCCGCCAGTCGCCTGGAACCACGTCTACATCCAGGCCCAATTTCGTGGCCACCTCCAACCACAAGGTGGAAAACTGGCCGGTCTCGAACATCAGAACCCGGTCGCCGGGCGAGAGCGTGTTTGTAAGAGCGCCCTCCCAGGCGCCCGACCCGGAGGACGGATAGATGACGACGTTTTCCGAAGTCTGAAAAACTTCTTTCACTCCCGCCAATATCTCCTTTGCCATGTGCCCGAAATCAGGACCACGATGGTCGATGGTTGGTTGGGACATAGCCCGCAGGATACGCTCCGGGACGTTGGTGGGACCGGGAAGCTGAACAAACTGACGACCGCTTTGATAAGACATAAGATCGCTCCAGATTCTTTCTATTGTACTTGTAAGGCACTACTTGCGAGGGGCGTAAGTCTTGCTGAAGCCGGTACGCTCATTGGTGATGGTGATCTTTCCGTCCGCGCTCACCGATGCCATCAGCCAATGGCCTTCGTCCGGAGTAACGTCCAGATTCGCAATCTGGTCCGGCTTCACATTATGGTCGCGATTTGGACCAACGGCCTGATGAACTTGCCACACATCTTCCAAACCTTCGATCTTGGCTACGGTATCCCAGGCCGCGTTATGCCATCCCTTCGCCTTGTCGTTGTTTACCACCACGAGCCTCGGCTTCAACGGCAGGATCTGCGCTGGAGCGCCCGAGGCATCGTTTGTGAATCCGTGATGGGTGGCTTGCAGCAGGGTCACGGTCCCGAGTTTATTCACGGGGCAGGCCAACTGCATTTCAATATCCCAGGTCAAATCGCCCAGATCCAGGAACTTGAACCAGCGGTACGTCAACAGGAGTCCGACACTGCGCTGATTTTCGGTCTTGTCCGCGGGCTTGTTTTGCGCACCTTCACAGAATGGATTGGCGCCGCCGGCACCCTTCACCGGCGAGGCGAGCGTCTGCGCATCCGCGGACACCACCAGGGCATCCACACCCTTGAGCGGCACCTTGTCACCCGGTTTTAGAATGGTGCGCTTTCCAGTTGTCGCGGCTTTGTAGGCCTCCCAATCCTTCCCCCAGCGGGGATGCTGCGCTTCCACGGATTCGCCGTGATCCATGAAACGGTCAACCGGGATCAGCTTGGCCAGCGCGGGCACGCCGCCCACGTGATCACCGTGGTAGTGTGTGATCACCACATAGTCGATTTTCTTCAGGCCGGCTTTTTGCGCGACTTGAAAAATGCGTCTGGCATCGCGGTCGTCCGGCATTGCCCATCCGGTATCCACGAGCAGCGACTGTCCTTCGGGGGTGACAATCAAAGTGGCGGCGCCGCCCTCAACATCGATCCAATAAATGTTCAGGTTGCGAGTTTGGGCCGTAAGCGCCATACCCGACATCACGAGCATGAGAAGCATGAATTTCTTCATGCCGTCTATGCTACTACAGACCGCTCCGTGTGAGTGTGACTGCGCACAGGTGCCGCAGAGCGGCTCGGCAACAGCTCTGTTGCCATGCTGAAATCGTAAGGGCGGATAGCGCATGCGGCGTGCGATGCGGCAGTGTCCTCGTCCGGGCATCCGCAGGCGCTGTTGATGGATACTGGAAAGGATCACGGCTTTCTCTGGCCGTGACGGGAGGACCCGCGATGGCTGCTACCGCGTCCACGATGCTCGAATTGGGCACAATAGCCCCTGACTTCTCGCTTCCCGATGTGGTCTCCGGGGATGCAGTTTCGCTCGCTTCGTTTCAGGACAAGAAAGCACTGCTGGTGATGTTCCTTTGCCATCATTGCCCCTTCGTAAAACACATCAAGTTGGAATTGGCTCGACTCGGCCGCGATTATTCGGTGAAACGTGTGGGAATCGCCGCCATCAGTTCCAACGATCCCGATGTCTCGGCTGATGATTCCCCCGAAGGGTTGCGGCGCATGGCGGCGGAGTGGGGCTTCGACTTCCCGGTTTGCTACGACGAAACTCAGGCTGTCGCCAAGAGCTACGCCGCGGCCTGCACGCCCGATTTTTATCTTTTCGATCAGGATCGCAAGCTGGTGTACCGGGGCCAGCTCGACGACAGCCGCCCCGGCAATGGGAAACCGGTGACCGGCGCGGACCTGAGAGCTGCGATTGACGCCTTGCTCGCAGGCCAGCCGATCACTCAAGATCAGAGACCGAGTCTGGGCTGTAACATCAAGTGGAAGCGGGGCAACGAACCGGCATACTATCCCGCTGCGGCGAAGGCTTGAGTTTACTGCCGGGCGGGAGTGCGCTTCAGCGCCGGTGCCCTTCCGGAACCGGCGATGGCGGAAGCGCGGCGCGGCCTCACCTCCGCTTCTGAGCAGGTTAGAGACGGGCAAGGCCGATTAACGCTGGTGTCCGCTTCATCCAGCCCGCTTGGCCACCGAGCGCGGAGCAGGGTTACAAGACCCCAATGCTACACTAAAAATACCCCATGACATATGACGTGATTGTCCTCGGGAGCGGCCCTGGGGGTTACTCGGCGGCCGTTCGAGCGGGACAGTACGGCCTGAAGACGGCCATTATCGAAAAAGACGCGAAACTCGGCGGCTGCTGCCTGCATGTTGGTTGTATTCCCACCAAAGCATTCCTGCACACGGCAAGTGTGTGGGAGCGCTTCAAGCACTCCGCCGAAGAAGGCATCCATTGCGAGAATCCACGCCTGGATTTCCCGTTGGTGGGCGATCGCAAGAACAAGATTGTCTCCAAGCATGCCAAGGGCGTCGATTTCCTGATGAAGAAAAATAAGATTGACGTCATCAAAGGCTACGGGCGGCTGGCCGGCGCGGGCAAGATCGAAGTTACCAACAATGGCGCCACGCAGATTGTCGAGGCGAAAAACATCGTGCTGGCGACGGGTTCGGAAGCGCGCATGCTGCCGGGTCTACAGCCCGACGCGAAGCGCATTCTGACCAACATTGAGATTCTGGATTTGCAGGAAGTTCCGAAATCGCTGGCGATTCTGGGTGCGGGCGCGGTGGGCGTGGAGTTCGCCTCCTGCTTCCATCGCTTCGGATCGAAGACCTCCGTCTTCGAAATGCTGCCACGCATCGTTCCCGTGGAAGACGAAGAAGTCTCCAGGGAACTGGATCGCGTTTTCAAGAAGAGCGGCATCCGCGTGGAAACGGGCGCCAAGGCGGAGAACATTCAGAAGACCGATAACGGCGTCCGCTTCACGGTCACGCTCGCCACCGGCAAGCAGGAAACCGTGGAAGCCGAAGCCCTGCTGGTGGCCATTGGCCGCAAACCCAACACGGACAAGATAGGCCTGGAAGGCACGCGCGTGGAATTGGACCGCGGCTTCATCAAGGTGGACCCGTTCCAACAAACGGGCGAACCGGGCGTGTATGCCATTGGCGATATCGTCGCCGGAACGCCGCAACTGGCGCACGTGGCGACGGCGGAGGGCATGGTCGCCATCGCGCACATCGCGGGCAAGCCCGCCACGCCCGTCAACAAGAATCGCATCCCGGGCGCAACGTACACCGAACCAGGCATCGGCAGCGTGGGCCTCACGGAAGCGCAAGCGAAAGCGCAGGGGTTCCACGTCAAGGTGGGCAAATTCCCGTTTATCGCCAACAGCAAGGCGTCTATCCTGGGCCAGCACGACGGTTTCGTCAAGATCGTCTCGGACGCCAGGTACGGCGAGGTTCTGGGCGTTCACATCATCGGACCGGAAGCGTATGAACTGATCGGCGAAGGCGTGCTGGCGATGGAAGCCGAAGCTACGGTGGAAACGTTGATGCATACCATCCACGCCCACCCGACCATTTACGAAGCTGTCGGCGAGGCGTTCAATGCGGTGTACGGATTGGCCATCAATGCATGAAGCAGCGCAGGGGCCGGGGGCCAGCGGTCAGGGGTCAGACGAAAGCATCAAAGGTGTGCGTGCCGTTACTGGCCCCTGGCCCCTGACCCCTGGCCCCTCCTGCCGAGTGCGCGACCTGGGCCGCCTCCCCTACGCCGAAGCCTTCGAACTTCAACAGGATCTGGTGGAGCGGCGCAAACGCGGAGAGATTCCGGATCAACTCTTGTTCGTGGAACATCCTCACGTGATCACCATGGGCCGCAACGGGCGCAGCGAGAACCTGTTGGCCGCCCCTGAACTGCTGGCGCGCGCGGGCATCGAATTTCACCACACCGACCGCGGCGGCGATGTGACCTACCACGGCCCGGGGCAGATCGTCGGGTATCCCATCGTCGATTTGCGAGAATGGAAGAGAGACGTGGTTGCGTACGTGCGTGGCATAGAGCAAGTGATTGTCGGCGCGCTGGCGGAGTTCGGCATTGTGGCCGGCGTCGAAAAAGGCGCAACGGGCGTATGGACCACGCGGGGCAAGATCGCCGCTATCGGCGTGCACATCAGCCGCTGGGTGACGTCGCACGGCTTTGCGCTAAACATTGAAACGGATTTGAGTTATTTCCGATACATCGTACCGTGCGGTTTGACAAAACCGGTGACCTCATTGCGAGAGCTGGGGTGTATGGCGGAGCGCGGCCACGTTGCCGCGGCGCTCACCCGGAATTTCGCGAGCGTGTTTAACCGGAAAATGGAGAATGTATGATTGACGTCGTGATGCCCCAGATGGGCGAGAGTATTGTCGAAGGAACCCTTACTAAATGGCTGAAGAAGCTGGGCGATCGCGTGGAGCGCGACGAGCCGCTGTTTGAAATATCCACGGACAAGGTCGACACGGAAATTCCGTCGCCGGTGGCCGGGACGCTCGGCGAAATTCTGGTGCAAGAGGGCGCCACCGTCGGGATCAACACCGTGGTGGGCCGGATCGCCGATGGGGCAAGTGTGAATGGGGCGGGCGGTGCGGCGGCAGCCGCTTCGGCACCAGTGCCCACCATGGCGCCAGCTCCGGCAGCCTCGCCGGTCGTGGTGAATGTCGCGCCCGCGGAATCCCCTCTTCCTGAAGCGGGCCCGCTTTCGCCGCTGGTGCGCAAAATGGCGCGTGAGAACAATATCGACTTGAATCAAGTGAGAGGCACTGGAGCGGGCGGACGCATCACCAAACAGGACCT